>DATATO010000101.1:0-15499 GCA_036268755.1 Mycobacteriales bacterium
CCGGTCTCGGCGAACGATGACATTCGAAACTCCGAATGGGAACTCGGCTTTCTGCGCATGGATCAGGCATGGCAGCAGTCGACGGGCAAAGGGCAGGTCGTCGCGGTCATCGATTCGGGTGTGGACGCCAGTCACCCCGACCTCAGAGGAAGCGTCCTGCCGGGTCATGATTTCGTCGACGGCAGCACCGACGGCCGACGAGACGATGTCGGTCATGGCACCATGGTCGCCTCGCTCATAGCCGGTCACAAAGACGATCGAGGCGTGGTGGGGTTAGCGCCGGACTCTCGGATCCTGCCGATCCGGGTGCTCGACGACCACAACGAGTACGACTCCGCCGACCAAGTGGCCTCGGCGGTGCGGTGGGCCACCGATCACGGGGCCGATGTCATCAATCTCTCGCTGGGCAGCGCCCAGACCGCCACCGTGCTCAGCAACGCGCTGCATTACGCCGCGGATCACGATGTGGTTGTCGTTGCATGCACCGGAAATCTATCGAATCGGCGTGGCACCAACGTCTGGCATCCGGCACGCGAACCCGGCGTGGTCGCGGTATCCGGTGTAACTAAGCAGGGCGAATTCTGGCGTGGCTCACTTAGCGGCAGCGCGACCGTGCTGTCTGCTCCCGCGACGGAGATCGTCGGCGCGCATCCCGGCGGGGACTATCAGCAGATGCAGGGAACGAGTTTCGCGGCACCCATGGTGAGCGCTGCGGCGGCGCTCGTGCGCTCGAAATTACCCGAGCTCTCCGCGGGAAACGTCATTCAGCGACTCATAACAACTGCGTGGGACTACGGGCCCCCCGGTCGGGACCCGGAGTTTGGGTTCGGCATCGTCAATCCGACACGCGCGCTTACCGCCAGCGTACCTACCGTTTCCGGCAATCCCCTGCTGCGCGGCACTGGCGCACAGGACGTCGGCGCCTCGCCGCAGCAGCATTCCACCGCCTCGCCACAACGTCCCGGCACTCCGGGTCCGGTCTCGCAGGCTCGGAAGCATAGTTCCGAGGGATTGAGCGCGGCACAGGTCATTCTGCTGGCGAATGTGATCGTGACGGTGTTCGTCGCCGGAGCCTGCATCGGGGTTCTGCTCATGCGTCGCCGGACAACACCGACCGAGAAGTAAGAACAGCGATCTAGTCACATCCCTGGGTGCTGACGGACGTGGTCGCATGCTTGCCTTCGGTGGCGACCGGGGCCGCCTCGGCGGCGGTGAGGGCATATCCGGTGCTGGAATCGTCCACCGCCGCGGCGAACACGATGCCGTACACCGAGCCGTCGGGGGACAGCAGCGGTCCACCCGAATTGCCCGGGCGGACCGTGCTTCGTATCGAGTACACCTCTCGGGTTACGTTTGCTTCCTGGTAGATGTCCGGTCCGCGGATATCGCTGCGTTCCCTGACCCGGGCCGACACCACGGTGTAGGGATCGGTCTGCGGAAAGCCGACCACGATCGCGTCCGCTCCCCGAGCCACCGGTCCCGCGGTGGGCAGCACGGGGGCGTCGAGATTGGGGGCGTACAACACGGCCAGATCGCGGCGCGGGTCGTACACCACGACCCGCGCGGAGTAGTTATGGCCGAGCAGCTGAACCTTGACCCGGTTGGTGCCCGCCACCACGTGGGCGTTGGTCATGATGTGGTGGCTGGCGTAGACAAAACCAGAACCCGTCAGCTCCCGTTCGCAGCTCGGAGCGTCGCCGATGACTTTCACGACGGAACGACGGGCGCTACGCGCCACTTCGGAGTGAGCCAGCGTGGGATCGGGTGACGCGACGGGCGGAACCTTTGTCGGAGTGAGGCCACCGAAGATCTCCGGGAAGTCATTCTGCCGCACCGCGTCGCTGAAGGATCGGTAGGTGCTGCGCACGCTACCGGGCATGGCCGAGTCGACGACCGACAACACCGAGGAGTTCCGGACCTCCTTCGCGACCCAGGGCTCGGGCACTGAGGCCAGTGGCGCGGCGATCATCCACGCCACCAACAACATGGTGATCGCGGAAACTAGGGATCCACCGGCACTGTCTAGCGTCTGCAACTGTGGATTTCTGAGTTTGGCTCGCAGCTTGGCCCCAAAGGCCAGGGCAAGGCTCTGACCCCCCAGCGCCACTCCGAAAGCGACCACCAGCGCGACGAATAACCGCGTCGACTCGGTGTCGAACCAGTTAGCCGCCAGCGGTGCGAGCTGTAATCCGAGAATGGCACCGCCGAGGAATCCGACGAACGATAAAACACCGATGACAAAACCCTGCCGATAGCCCATCAAACCGAACGCAACGGCGGCTGCCAGCAGCAGATAGTCCAGCATGTTGAGACCCAGAAAATTGCCACTCATGATCGTCTATCCTGCCCTATCGAGGCGAACCCCAAGGTTGTGGTCGATCTGCTCGCGCAGCGCCGCTTCGTCGAGCACCGGACCGACATAGGTCTTCACCAACTCGCCCGAGGCAGCGACGAACAGCGTCGCGGGGAGCGCTGAAATCCCGAGTCGGCGACGCAGTTCGCCATGTCGGTCGTAGAGGTTCGGGAACTGCACGCCCAGCTCATGGGCCGCGTCAACCGAGCGGTTTGCGGAATCCTCCGTGACGACTCCCATGACCACGGCTTTTCCCGCCACGGTCTTCTGGAGCGAGACGAAGGCCGGCAGTTCCCTTCCACAGGGGGGGCACCAGGAACCCCATAGATTGATGACAGTGGGCAGGCCCAACGGTCTACCTAGCGTGAGACTCCGCCCACTGCCGTCCATGCACGGCAGCTGGATGCGCGGCATATGGCCACCCACGGCCGGGCCGGTCGGGGTGGGACAGGGGGGAAAACCTGTGAGTCTCGACCGGTTTCCGCTGGATGCGTTCGAATGGGTGTCTGAGCAGCCGACCATCACGAGCAACAGCACGGCCGACACGGCTGCGAGGGCGGCGCGAAGCCTCATGGCTGCGCTGCGTCGTGTTGCGCGTGGGCAGCGGCTACGAGCTCCTGCGACCGGTCTCCCTTGACCAGGGCCGCAGCCTGGACGGGATCAACCGGTCCGACACCGTATGACGGGCAGTCCGGTGCCAGGGTGCATGCGCCGCATGCAGGTGTTCTGGAGTGGCACACCCGGCGACCGTGAAAAATCGCCCGATGCGAAAACATCGTCCACTCGCTGCTGGGAAGCAACGCGGCCACCGCGTGCTCGATCTTCACCGGATCGGTCTCGGTAGTCCACTTCCATCGCTGCACCAGCCGGGACATGTGGGTGTCGACCGTGATGCCGGGGGTGTCGAAGGCATTCCCAAGGATGACATTGGCGGTCTTGCGGCCGATCCCGGGAAGCTTGACCAGCTCAGCCATGGTGGACGGCAGCTCGCCGCCGTGACGTTCCACAAGTGCCTGACCGAGCCCGATGATGCTGTTCGTTTTGTTGCGGAAAAAGCCGGCCGAACGGATGAGCTCCTCCACATCCTCCCGACGCGCCGACGCATAGGCCGCCGCGTCGGGATACCGCGCGAAGAGCGCTGGAGTCACCGCGTTGACGCGAACATCGGTGCACTGCGCGGACAAAATGGTGGCGACCGCCAATTGCAGTGGATCGGCGAAAGCCAACTCACAGTGGGCATCTGGATGAATCCGCGCGAGCTCCGAATTCATTGCCAATGCTCGGTTTATGAGACGTCGATTGGGGCGTTTCGCGGCGGCAGTCACATCGCAACTCTAAGCCCTCCGATGGGAGACCCGCAGACCACCGATCGCAACAGCGGAGACCGAAGTGAGCAGGTAGGAAAAGCAGCGATAAGCTTGCTGGTTGGCACGGGGTAATACCGGGGAAAACGGACTGTTTGTCCGAAAGTACTGAGGTTCGTCGACATCCCGTACTACGATTTTGACCGCGCGTAAATCGCAACCAATTTGTGTCTACTGTAGAGCTCGTCATGCAGAGCTCGTCATGAAAGGTGTGTCCTGTAATGGACGAGGTGCTAGCCCGGTGTGGTCTTTTCCAGGGCATAGCCGAAGCCGACGCCGAAGAACTCGCCAAGCAGCTTGAGTATCTCGACGTCGGCAAAAGCCAGGCAATCTTCACACAAGGCGAGTTCGGCGACAGCCTATTCATCGTGCTACGAGGCAAGGTGAAGATCGGCCGCCGTACCCCCGACGGCAGGGAAAACCTGCTCGCCGTCGCGGGGCCGTCCGACATCTGCGGAGAGCTCTCGGTGTTCGACCCGGGTCCACGGACGGCGAACGCCATTGCGCTGACGGATTGTCGGCTTGCGCGGCTACGGCAAGACTCGCTCCGCCCGTGGGCGGCGGCGAGGCCGCAGATCACCGAGCAGCTACTGCGGGTATTGGCCCGACGGCTGCGGCGCACGAACGACATGATGGCGGACCTGATCTTTACCGACGTCCCGGGACGAGTGGCAAAGCACCTTCTGCTGCTAGCCAAGCGGTTCGGCGCGCGTGAGGGCATCGCGTTGCGTGTCACGCACGACCTGACTCAGGAAGAGCTCGCCCAGCTGGTCGGGGCGTCGCGCGAGACCGTGAACAAGGCACTCGCCGACTTCGCCTCGCGTGGCTGGCTACGACTCGAGGGCAAGAGCGTCGTGATCTTGGATCCAGAACGCCTAGCCCGCCGCTCCCGCTAGCAGTTCCCGCTGGTTGATTGCCTGCCTGCGTTCTCGTCACCTTGTGTACCGGTCACCGAATTTGGGGGCACAGTTCGTATACGGCGGCTCCTGCGGCCTTGGCACAAGCCCAACCACAAGTCCCGTCCACGTTTACTTTCGGTCGAACGTGGAGCCGTTACTGGGTTGGTCCTTGCCGGCGACGCATCGGAACTGCAGCGCTTGAGAGTTGCCCGCGGCGTCCGCCTCGGCCTTGGTGGGCGGCAGGAGCGAAATCTTCCATCCGGTAGGGGCCTTCACCAACCGGCTCAGAGTTTCGTTACTGCACATCGTCACCACGTAGGCATTGCTCCGCAGCTGTTCGTAACTCGGCGTCGCGATGGAGGCGGGCACCTTTGCGGCCGCAAAGGTCTCCCAGCTATGCGGAGTATCGCAGTTGACCGGCACGGAAGCTCCGAAGTCGGAATCGTCGCGTCCCGCCTGGCTAAAACATTGCGGCGCGGTCGGGCACGATGACTGTTTGGTTTTGATCGGGCAGATGACCCCGTGGGCGGTTCCAGACTGGGCGTTGGAGTCGAGGTGGTGCAGCGTGAAGAAAGTACCCAAGGCAATTACCGAGATGAGTAACCCGAGCAACACCCCGAACAGCACCAGCGCGTGGCGGGAACGACCGAAACTGGTTGGGCCGCTGGCGTCGTTGGCAGTGGCGTGATCGGCCGCGACCCGATCGGCGAAGGAATGCGCCGGCAGTGGCGCCGCCGAAGCATGCGGCGTCGATGGGGCTGTGTCGAGGAGATCGAGCGCAGCTAGCGCATCCCGGAACTGCGCCGCGGTCTCGTAGCGATCCGCGGGTTCCGAGGCCATCGCCTTGGCCAGGACACGAAACAGGGACTCCGGTATTTGTGGGAGTCGCGGCAGCGGCTGATTGTGCAGCTCCACCAGCTGAACCGGGCTCAGCGAGCCGTGTTCCGGCCAGCGGGGTGGCCGGCCGGAGAGCAGCGCGTACAACGTGGCGCCGAGCGAGTAGATATCACCGGCCCGGCCCGGGTGTTCGAGCCGGAAGACCTCGGGGGCGGCATAGGCGGGGGTGAGTGACTCGACCGTGACGGAGGTGTCTCGGCTGGCCTCGTGCACGGTCGCCAGGCCGAAATCGGCGAGGCCAGGTACGCCGTAGCGGTTTATCAAGATGTTCGCGGGTTTGACGTCACGGTGCAGGATCCCCGCTCGATGTGCCGCATCGAGCGCGTCCGCGATCTTCACCCCCACTTCACGCACATTCTCAGGGCTGAGCCGTTCCTGCGCCTTGAGCTTTGCGGCATAAGAACCGCCGGTACACAGCTCCATAACCATGTACGGATGATTGTCCGGCGTCACACCGGCGTCATAGACGTGAACGATATGCGGATGCCCCGACATCCGTCCGGCGGCTTGTGCCTCGCGGAGAAAGCGCCGCCGGTCACGTTCGTCCTCCAGCGTCCGGTGATCGACCTTGAGCGCAACCTCGCGCCCGACAGAAGACTGCCAGGCGCGGTACACCGTCGAATAGCCGCCGTACGCCAAGGCACGGAGGTCCGTCAAGCCCGCTGCCACCTCGGGCAGCGGGCTTGACGAGTCATTCGGCAGCGGTTCGGGCGTCACGAGACCTCGACTATCACTTCCACCTCGACCGGCACGCCCAACGGAAGCTCGGCAACTCCGACAGCACTGCGCGCGTGCCGACCGGCGTCGCCGAAGACCTCCACCATAAGCAGGCTCGCGCCATTAATGACCGCGGGCTGCTCGGTGAAGCCTTCTGCGGAGGCGACGAAACCGACGAGCTTCACCACACGGGTGATGTTGTCGAGACCCACGAGATCGTGGACGGCCGCAAGCGCATTCAACCCACACTGGCGAGCAAGTTCGGCACCACGTTCCGTCGATATCTCCCTGCCAAGCTTTCCGGTCGCCAATATCTTCCCCTCGGCCAACGGAATTTGACCCGAAACGTAGACATAGCTGCCGCTGCGGACCGCCGGCACGTAGGCGGCGACGGGCGGAACGACGGAGGGAAGCGTGATGCCGCGTTCGGTGAGACGTTCTAGCACAGAGGTCACGAATCCCCCTTGGGGCGTTTGAGGTAGGCAACGAGTTGATCAGTGGAAGCCCCCGGAACAACCGTGACAAGCTCCCAGCCGTCTTGACCCCAGGTGTCAAGGATTTGTTTAGTGGCATGAATAAGTAGCGGGACTGTTGCGTACTCCCACCTCTGTAACGATATCTGCATAATCGCACCCTAACGGTGGACGGCGGATGCTCGCAGCCATGGCGAGGACGAGTGGAGATGATCTTGCGCACGCGGTGGCATTTATGAAAAGCCGTGACTCCCTGACCACCGGTGATAGGCAGGGTTGACGTTCTCGGTAGCGTTGGAGATCTGTTCGGCGGCTCTTCCGCTCGAGTAATACCTAGGACTTCGCAGATGACAACACCCGCGGGCGATAACGCACCCCAGGAGCCCACCGACGAGCTCCCCCCTGTGCCACCAGAAACCGGGATGCCCTCAAACAGCACCGTGCCGCCAGATAGCCCGACCGACAACGTGGCGCCCACGGTCATTGCCGACCGGGCCCCCGGAGAACCCGAGCCCGCCGACGCGGAACGAAAGCGACGAATGAAGTGGCTGATCGCTGCAGGTGTGGCGGTAGTTCTCATCGGCACGGCTATCGGTGTGAGCATCTGGTACTTCACGTCGCCCACGTCGGCAGACTCGCCCAGCGAGGCCGTCAAGCTCTATATGAAATCCATCAAGGAGCACGACGCCGACCAGGCCGGCGAGGTGCTGTGTAAGAAAATCACCAAGGGCAAGAAGTTGAAGGTCAGCGACTATAGCTTTGACAAGTTCAACTACGACGTACGCGAACCGCAGCGGGTGTCGGCACACGAATATTACGTCGGTGTTGACGTCGACGCCGTGTTCAATAGCGACGGCAAAAAGACCACACAGAAGAGCACACAGGTATACAGAGTGATTAAAGAAGACGGCAGTTGGAGAACGTGCGGGGTTTTGGGGCAAAGCGCGCCGCCTGGATCCGCGGCAACTGCGTCTGGATCCAGGTAGCCTACGATGCGGGCCGCAAATGTAGAGTTCGGGCCGGCAAGCTGCCAATCGAAGAGTAGGTAACAAGGAGAGCGTTATGACACAACCACCGAGTGGCGGCTCCGAATGGCCCCGCCCCGAGTTCGGGAACCAGGGCGGCAGCTCAGGTCCGCCCGCTCCAGGCGGACCGCCGAGCAGTGGTCCAGGATACGGTGCTCCCGGTAATGATCCATATGGTAACAATCCGTACAACGCCCCGCAGAGTGGTGGCGCATATGGTGCCCCGCAGCAGCCGGCTCAGCCCTCGGGACCCCCGGCCCCCGGGCAGCAGCCTTCTGGCGCTCCAGATCCGGAGCAGACCAGGCAATACAGCGTGGACCCTTACGCCTCGGGCGCGAGCGGGCCGCCTGCGCCGGGCAGCGGTGCGCCGAACCAGCCGCCGGGGCCCTATACGCCCTACCCGGGTCAGCCGGACCCTAACGCACAGCCCGGATACGGTCAGCAGCCGTACGGACAGCAGGGCTACGGACAGCAGGGCTACGGGCAACAGCAGCCGTACGGACAGCAGGGCTACGGGCAACAGGGCTACGGGCAACAGCCCTATGGTCAGCAGGGCTACGGCGGCTATACGCCGCCGAAGAAGAAGACCGGCCTAATCGTCGGCATCGCAATAGGCGCGGTCGTTTTGTTGCTCGGCATCGGCGTAGGCGGCTTTTTCCTGTTTAGTGGTGGCAGCGATAGCGTCGACAACCAGCCCAAGGATCCGGCGAATGCGTCTAAGTACGTAGTAGAGCACTTCTACAATGCGCTGAAAGATAAGGACGTCAGCAAGGCTCGCAAGTTCGCCTGCAAGAGCGTTGCGGCCGACATGAAGGGCTCGAAGAGCCTGCTAAGCAACAAGACCAAGGTTAAGGTCGGTGACGCCAGCAAGGTGGACGACGAGACCTATAACGTGCAGGTGTCGATCGATAAAGATGGCAGCGGAGACTCGAATGAGACCCCCATCAAGACTACGAAGGAAAGCGGCAAGTGGAAGTTCTGCGGCGCCGGGGAGCCCAAGGATTCCTCGGGTGGCAGCGAGGAATCGCCAAGCCTCCCGGGTCCTGACAGTGGGAACGAGGGGGGCCTGACGCCACCGGCGGGTGAGCCCAGCATTCAGATTCCGCCACCGAACTTCCCCTCCAGTCAACCGAGCGGCGGCTTCGATTTCTAACAGCATTCCGGTCTAACAGTGCTCCGGCGGGCGAGGCTTCCCTTGCCGCCGGAGCTTTTAAAGGGTCAGGGACTCCCTGACAGCCAATAAATACACATAGTTGTGCCCCGCCACATGGCGTGTGGCGGGGCACAACTATGTCAAAGCGGACTGCATCCTCGGGGGAGGCTAATTGGAGGTTATGCGGCGGGAGTTGGCAGCGTTATGAGGTCGTATTGAGCGCGAGCGGTGGACAGCAGCTTCCACCAGGACTTGACCTCCGGGCGGCGGCGCAACAGCGCGCGACGCTCCCGTTCCGTCATCCCTCCCCAGACCCCGAACTCGATTCGGTTGTCCAGGGCGTCGGCGAGACACTCGGTACGAACCGGACAGCCGAGGCAGACAGCCTTGGCGCGGTTCTGGGCCGCGCCCTGCACGAAGAGAGCATCCGGATCGGTGGATCGACAGGCGCCTCTCGAAGCCCAGTCGACGATCATCCCAGACGGGCCCTTCCCGGTAGAGCCGTATACACCATTCATGGGTCCCCCTCATCCCAACCGCGATCCGTGGTTGGAGCGGCAAAGATCTCTCTGGTAAGACCGTACGAAAGGGACATCCCGTATGGCAGCCGCCGATCGAATACATCTGACCTAGCCTTCTGCGGATTGGGTCGTACTAATGGAGGAGGTACCGCAGCGTAGAGCCCCTGCGACGAGTTTTGCAGACGGCTCGGCGTTACGCACAGAATTCGGTAATCTCTTCGGAGGACCGGCCGCACGTGCTATGAGAGCAGCAAACGTCTAACTAGTACGTGCCGATTGGCGACCACGGCGTACAGTTTATAGCCGACACCAGTTGCACTAGCTCGTCGAAAGAACGCGAGCTGACGATAGACGCAGAGACGAGTGACACGCGTGGCCCAGCCCGACATCCCGAACACTGACGACGTTCAACAGCCCGTGGCGAAGGCCGGGATGAGTAGACCGAGGCTCGACACCAGCAGGTTCGGCCCGCTGGTCACCCTGGTGATGTGTGGTCTGATGGCCGGGTTAGTCCTTGCCGCCACCGCATTTCCGATGGTGGGAGTGATGGGGTTGGCGGCAAAGGCGGCATCCGATTCGTTCCAAAATCTGCCCAGCAAGCTCAAAACTCCGCCTATCCCCGAGACCTCCATGCTGTACGCATCGGATGGCTCGTACATCACCTCGTTCTACGACGAGAATCGCGTATACGTGAAGCTCGACGAGGTACCCAACGTTATGCGCAACGCCATGGTGGCAGCCGAGGATCAGCGGTTCTACCAGCACCACGGTGTGGACACCAAGGGTGTACTTCGTGCGTTGGTTGCGAACAAACAGGCCGGACAGGTCACCCAGGGTGCCTCGACGCTGACTCAGCAATACGTCAAAAACATTTTGCGGTATTCGGCAAAAAACAAGGAAGAGTTTGACGCCGCCACGGCCGACACCACGGCCCGCAAGCTTCGCGAGATCAGGTATGCCGTCGCGCTGGAAAAGCAGCTGACAAAGGAACAGATTCTCGAGCGCTACCTCAACATCGCCTTCTTCGGTAACCGCGCCAATGGTGTTTTCGCGGCGGCAGAGGGCTACTTTTCTGTGGAGCCCAAGGATCTCACCCTATCCCAGGCCGCGCTGATCGCGGGAATGGTGAAAAGCCCAACCGAGTTCGACCCGACGAAGGCGGGAAACGACAAGGCCAAAGAGCGACGTGACTACGTGCTCGATCGGATGGCGGCGCTGAAGTATGCCAGCAAGGCCGACGTCGAGGCCGCCAAGTCACAGCCCATTGAGCTTCACCCAAAGACCATGCCGCGTCAATGCGAGAACGCACAGGACCAGGAGTTTGGCTTCTACTGCGGCTGGTTCGTGGAATGGTTCAAGCAGAACAAAGAGTTCGGTCAGACCCGGCAGGAGCGGGAGAACCAACTCGATCGCGGGGGCTACCACATCACGTTGGCCATCGATCCCAAGATCCAAAACGCCGCGCAGCAGGCCGTCGACAAGAACCTCTCTCGCAACAATCCGTTTGCGTTGGGCGAGACGGTCGTGGAGCCCGGCACCGGCCGGGTCAAGGCCATGGCGATCAACCGCACCTACAGCATCGGCCCCAATCCCGGCGGCAGGCCGTATCCGAACACCACCAACCCGCTGTTGTCCGGGACGACGACATCGCCCGGCTATCAGGCCGGGTCGACCTTCAAGATGTTCACCATGGTTGCCGCGCTCAGTCAGGGCATACCGCTGAATATCCATATTCAGGCACCGCAGAAGTACATGTCGAAATACATCACAGGGTCCGGCGATCCTGCCTCTTGTCAACGCGGAGACGTGTACTACTACTGCCCACAGAATGAGAACGCCGACATGACGGGTAACCACACCATGTGGTCCGGATTCGGGGAATCAGTGAACACGTTCTTCGTACAGTTAGAGGAAGATGTCGGCGTCAAAAACGCCATCGCGGCAGCGGAGAAGCTCGGCATCACCTTCAAGGCCGATAAGGACCTAGACAACAAGGCCCATCCCGACGGCTGGGGCTCGTTCACATTAGGCACCGCCCAGGTGAGCCCGTTGGACATGGCCAACGCCTACGCGACGGTGGCCGCACGCGGTAAGCATTGCGACCCGACGCCGCTGTTGAAGATCACCGACTCGGCCGGCAAGGAACTGCCGTACGCGGAGCCGTCGTGCTCGCAGGTGATACCGCAGGAGGTGGCCGATGCGGCCAACGACGCGGCAAAGTGTCCGGTGGGCGGCAAGGCCACTGGGGCGTGCGTGAACTCCCGCAGCGGCGATACCGCGTCCGACATCACGCCGGCGCTCAAGCGGCAGGTGGCCGGCAAGACCGGTACCACCAACGGCAACAACGCCTCGTGGTTCATCGGGTACACGCCCAATCTGGCCGCGGCGGTGTTCAAGGCCAATCCGGACTCGCCGAACACCAACGTGGGTGAGACCCGGAGCCCGAAGCAGGTATTCAAGAGCACCATGGCGACGGCACTCAAGGATTTGCCGAACGAAAACTTCACGCCACCACAGACCAAACAGACCATAGGCGAGTTAGCCAGTGTGCCGCGGCTCACGAACTCCGAGCAGGAAAGTGCCAAGAAGAGCATCGAGCGAGCCGGGTTCACGGCCGTGATCAGCCCCGAACGCGTGGCGTCTACGGCCCGTGAGGGCCGGGTGGCCCGCACCGATCCGGCCGGCGGGAAACAGGCCCCGAAGGGCTCGGTGGTGACGATCTATGTCAGCAACGGGGAGTCGCCGAGCACTGAATCGCCCCCGAGCAATCCGCAGCCGAATCAGGAGGAGCCGCCCAGGTTTTCGAACCGCGGTCCGCGGCCGCCGGATCAACCCGACATACCCAACTTCTGAGGTTCCGCCGCCGAGCGGTCTCACCTAGGGACTGAAATGAAAAAGACACCGGGGCGTAGCCGTACGGCACGCCTGCTCGGCGCCGGGCTGCTCGGCGCCGCCGTCGCTGGGCTGGCCTATTACAGCACGGCCGTCGAGCCTTACGCGTGGCGGTTACGGCGGATAGACGTGCCTGTGCTGGGGCCCGACAGCGAGCCGTTCCGGGTGTTGCACGTGTCTGATCTGCACATGCTGTCGCGGCAGAATCGAAAGCAGGAATGGCTGCGCGGCCTGGCGGCGCTCGATCCGGACCTGGTCGCGCTCACCGGCGACAACTTGGCGGCGGAGGACGCCGTGTCCAGCGTACTGGAGGCGCTTTCCCCGCTACGGGAACGGCCCGGGGCGTTCGTCCTGGGCAACAGCGACTACTACGGGCCCACCCCGAAGGTGCCATGGAACTACACCAGCTGGGGTAAGAGCGATCGCTCGGGTGAGGTCATGCCGACGGCGCAGCTATCGGTGGCGCTAAAGTCGCTCGGCTGGCACGAGTTGACCAATCAGCGAGTGACGATCGACGCGGGAGGCCGGCGAGCGGAACTGAGCGGCGTGGATGACGCAAGTCTCGGGCACGACGACTATGACTCGGTGGCGGGCAACGTGGACACCTCGGCGCAGTTACATATTGGACTGACCCACACGCCGAACTCTGGACTGGTGTCCCGGTTCGCCGCGGACGGCTTCGGCCTAGTGCTTGCGGGTCACACGCATGGTGGACAGGTGCGGCTACCGGGCTACGGCGCGGTTGTCACCAATTGCGACCTCGATCGGCGGCAGGCCCGCGGTCTTCACAACTGGGGCAAGGGAACATTTCTGCACGTGAGTGCGGGCATCGGAACCTCGCCGTACCTGCCGGTCCGCTTCGGCTGTCCGCCGGAGGCGACGATGCTGACGCTCGTTCCCAACCCGCAGCTCCGATAGCTGGTTATCGCCAGGCTGTTTTAAACCCATTATGTCCGGTGGGCTAGACTCGCATCGCTGGTTGGTGCCGGACGTTAGGCGACTCAGCCGCGTATCTGCGCAGCAGGTCAGCATAGATCGGGATGTGGCGCAGCTTGGTAGCGCGCTTCGTTCGGGACGAAGAGGTCGCAGGTTCAAATCCTGTCATCCCGACCGTGTTTTTGCAGGTAAAAAGGGCTAGATCGTCAGTAGACGATCTAGCCCTTTTGCTATGCGCATTAATTTTATATGCCACACCGACCTCTGGCGACCAAAGCAGTGGTTGAATCATGCCGTCCGGCCCCCGAAGGCTTGTACTTACAGCTCTTTGTACCCACCCCGCAGACTGGTAACGGCGGTTCTACCTAAGACTTCCGACAATAGAATTGGCAGGGTTGACTATGCGCATATTGGTCGTGGAGGACGAGCGGCTCATGGCCGACACCATCGCCGACGTGCTGCGCCGCGACGCGTTCGCCGTCGACGTCGTATACGACGGTGACGCCGCGCTGCAACGACTGGCGATCAACAACTATGACGTGGTCGTGCTGGACCGCTACCTACCCAAAGTGTCAGGCGACCAGGTGTGTCAGGCGATCGTCGATTCGGGGGCTAACGAACGAGTGCTCATGGTTACGGCCGCCGTCGACCTCATCGACCGCGTCAAGGGTCTGGGTCTGGGCGCGGACGACTACCTAGCCAAGCCGTTCGCACTCGACGAGCTAGTCGCCCGAGTCCATGCCCTCGGGCGTCGCTCACGTCCTGCCGTCCCACCCGTCTTAGAACGGTCCGGTATTCGACTCGATCAGGCCCGTCACGAAGCCTTCCGCAACGACAGATACCTGCCGCTCTCCCGAAAAGAGTTCGCCGTACTCGTCGAGCTGTTACGCGCCGAGGGCGCCGTGGTCTCGACCGAACAGCTCTTGGAGAAGGCATGGGATGAGAACGCCGACCCGTTCACCAATGCCGTGAGGGTCACACTCATGACCCTGCGTCGTCAATTGGGGGCGCCGCCCATTATTGATACCGTGACCGGAGTTGGATACCGCATCCCATGACAGACGCAGCCCGAAAACACCAACCGCGCCTTACCATCCGCACCCGGCTCACCGTGATCTACGGCGCCCTATTCTTCGCCGCGGGGCTACTGCTACTGAGCGGGACCTATGTTGTAGTTCAGGGCAGCCTCGATAGTTACCTCGACAACCGCAGCCGACCCGAGGCGATTGCCCAGTACGAGCAGCAGCATGCCGATGACGCTAAAGCGGTTGATACAGGGAAGGTCGTAGATCGGATCCGGGACGCCCAACTGGATATCCGCGACGCGACATTAGACTCTCTGCTCACCAAAGCAGCGTTCGCTTTCGGCGTCGTCGGCATGTTCTCGATAGGTTTCGGGTGGCTCGCGGCCGGCCGGGCACTTCAGCCGCTGCAACGCATCACCGATACCGCGAAGCGCGTCGCCGACCGTAACCTCCATGAGCGCATCGCCCTGGCCGGTCCCCGGGATGAGGTGAAAGAGCTCGCCGACACCTTCGACGCGATGCTCGAACGCCTCGACCAAGCCTTCGCCGGACAGCAGCGGTTCATTGCCAACGCCTCCCATGAACTGCGCACCCCACTGGCGATCAACCGCACTGTCGTAGAGGCCGCCGCGAGCGGACCGAACGTGACTCCTGAGCTGCGGCAGCTTTGCACTGTCCTACTTGAGGTGAATGTGCGTCATGACAAGCTTATCGAGGGCCTACTTACTCTCTTTCGTTCCGAGAACGAGATCGCCAATCGTCTCCCCGTCGATCTCGCCAACATCGCTGACACCGCCGTTAAACTCTCCTCCTGCGAACCCGAAACCACCGCGGCAGGAATCGATATCCGCCTCGACACCCGGCCGGCAGTCGTTATTGGCGATCCGATTCTGCTCGAGCGAATGACGCTCAACCTGGTGCAAAACGCGGTCCTTCACAACACTCCGGGCGGTGGCTGGGTCTCCGTCGTCACCGGACCCGGCCCACGGCTGGTTGTCACAAACACCGGCCCCACCGTGCCGAAGCACGAAATTCTCAGCTTGACGGAGCCGTTTCGACGGTTGGACAACGACCGGATAAGCCATATCCGCGGTAACGGACTCGGGCTCTCCATCGTTGCCTCCATTGTTCGAACTCACAACGGTCGCATCGACATCGAACCGCGCGACGGTGGCGGCCTCATCGTCACTGTGAACCTCGAAAATCATCAAGAAAACGTTAAATCTTGATGCCTAGCGATATAG
>DATATO010000102.1:0-3202 GCA_036268755.1 Mycobacteriales bacterium
CGGCTTCGCCGGGGCAGGCGCACCGGCACCGTTGGAGTTGGCCGCGGGCGGCTTCGGCTTCGCCGGGGCAGGCGCACCGGCACCGTTGGAGTTGGCCGCGGGCGGCTTCGGCTTCGCCGGGGCAGGCGCGCTCCCGGACGAAGCGCCACCGTCGGGCTTGGGCGCGGACTTGGGCGCCGGCGCGGGGCCGCTGCCACCACCACCACCCGGGCCCGGAGCCGGATCAGACAAGACCAGCGACGGAGCCGGCTTCTCCGCGATTACCTGGGCTACCAGGTGCACGGTTCCTAATGAGTCACCGGAGCCGGGGGAATCGGCGGAGTAGACCGGGTCGACGGGTACGACAAAACCCCACAGCCCGGTCGCCGCAGCCACGGACAGGGCGCCGCAGCGCACTGCGGCCCGCACTCGCTTACCCGGACGCACAACGCCCATTACTCCGCCCCCACTCGGCGCGCCGATACGTATCCGTAACAGCGAAATCATTCGGCTGTGCAATCACAGTCACTTATTGCGTATGCAACAAACAATCTTCGCGGGCCGATCGTAACCGGCCGAGATGAACGATGCGGAAGCTTTTACGGAACCTCCCGAACGCTCACGCCGAAATCACTTGTCACTCGAAGCGCAGGGCTTCGATCGGGCGCAGCCGTGACGCTCGGTACGCGGGATATCCGCCGGCGAGCAGCCCGATGACCACGCTGACCCCGAAGGCGACGATGATCGGGGCGAGGCTGATGAGCGGTAGCGGCGTCGGAGTGAGCGCATTGGCGTCGGGCGGCCAGAACTTCGGGATGAAAACCTGTCCCAGCAGGCACATCCCGACACCGGCGCCTACCCCGACCACGCCGCCGAGAGTCGTCAACATGACGGCCTCACCGAGGAACTGCCGCATGATCGCGCGGCGGGGAGCACCGATGGCCTTGCGGATACCGATCTCCCGGGTCCGCTCGGTCACCGCGACCAGCATGATGTTGGCGACCCCGAGCCCACCGACGAACAGCGCGATCACGGCGATCGCCACGATGAACATGCGCAGGAACTTCAACGACTGCAGCTGCTGCTCGAGAATGTTGGTGAAGTCGGTGACGTTGAAGTCGCGGTCGGTGTCCTCCCTGATGTGGTGCTGGGTGTACATGACCTGGAAGATCTGATACTTGGCCTGCTCAACCGTGCCTGTGCTCGCCGACTTGGCGATGATCACGTTGAGCTTGCCGGCATTGTTGCCCACCACATAGGCGCGGGCGGCATTCAACGGCGTGAGCACGACGTTGTCGTCCTGGCCGTCGGAATTGATGACGCCCTGGATGACGAACGTGCTGTGCCCCACCCGCAGCGGTTGGTTGATGACATCGTGTGGATCGGTGTTCGCCCCCCACAGCGCGTTCACCACCTGCGGCCCCACGACGGCCTGCCGGACGCCGGTGCTGATCTGCTCGCTCGTGAACCATTTACCGGCCACGATGTGGCGATTGGCGAGGCCCAGGTAGTTGTCCTCGATGCCGTACAGCTTGCTGCCGGCCTTCTGCTGCCCGACCGCCAGCGTGACGCTGTTGCTCGCAACCACCCGGGACAGCGACGAAACGTCCGGCGCCTTGTCCCTGTTCTGCAAGGCTCGGAAGTCCGCGTCCGTCAGGTTCAGTGGTGTCTTACCGGTTGCCACCGGACCGGTGATCGGGGTGATGTTGATCTGGGTGGCGAACTGGCTGAACTGGTCGTTGAACCCCTTCTCCATGCCGTCGCCCATGGCCACCAGCATGATCACCGACCCGACACCGACGATGATGCCGATCGTGGTGAGGATCGAACGCAGCCGGTTGGCCGCGAGGCTCCGCAGCGCGGCGATCAGAGCCTCACGCACCTCGCCCGGCCAGACGATCCGGGGGCCCTGCCGGACCGGCTTGCGCGATCGAGTTTCCGGTGCGGGCCCGGTCTCGGGCTCCGCGTCCCCGATGGGCTCCTCGAGATTCGCCGCGGCCCCGGCGGCGGCCGCCGATTCCGACGGAGCGTTCGGGTTCCGGTTCTGGTCAACACGCCCGGCTCGACGGCGGGACCGACGTCCCCGTCCCTTGGCCGCGCCGACCGGGATCACCGGAATCGGCTGGGTCTCCGGCTCATCGGGGTGTCGGGAACCGGTCGGTTCGTCGACAACAGCCGGTGCCGAGGCCTGGCTCTCATCGCGCCGGTCGGCGGCCTGCTGCCCGCTATCGCTTCGGCCGGCGCCAGCACCGGTCCGAATGATCTCTGGCTCCGGTCGGATTTCGGCCGGCGACCCAATGACCTGCGAATCAGTGGCCGATGACCCAGTGACCGGCAATCCACTGGCCGGGAACTCACTGTCCGGGAACTCACTGGGCGACGCCGCTGGCGGTGCCGCTGACTCGGGGGCCGACTTGACGGGCGATTCCGGCTCGGGCGCTACCGGCTCGGCCACCATCGCCGCGGGCTTGGCCGAGGGCGGCGGCGACACTGTCCGCTCGGGCGCTACCGGCTCGGCCGACGGCCTCGGCACCACTGGCCTGGCCACCGGCGGCGTCTGCGCTACCGGCTTCGCCTGCGCTACCGGCTTCGCCGGCGGCATCGGTACCGGCCGCTGCGGCACCGGTGGCGCAGTCAACAACGTTGCCGACGGCGCCGGTGACTTCGACGCCGGTGACTTCACCGCTGATGGGCCGGGCGCTCGCGATTTGGCCAGGCCCGCCGGTGCCGCCGGGACGGCCGGTGACGATGCCGCCGCGGCCCGGGCCGGGCTCGGAGCAGGCGCGGCAGCCCCGGTGCGCTCCGGCACCTTGGGCGTCCACACGCCCTTACGCGCGGCCTTACGATGCGCCGAACAGCAGTACTCGCGGTATCCGCCCGAGCTCAGCTCACCGACAACATTGCCGCACCCGTCGAGCGCACACACCGGCGCGCTCATGGATGCCGCCTGTCATCCATCGCCTGCCCCCTGTGTTCCACGCTCGTCCCCGCACGTCACACCGCGACGGAACGACATACCGATCGGCCGGACTACTTGGCGTGGATCACGCTGCCGATCAGCTTGTCCACTCCGCTCTGAACGCTGTGGATGATCGACTCAGGTGTGGGTGCCTTGTTGTTCTGCCCGTTGCCGGCACTCGTCACCGAGGGCTTCTTGGCCGGGTCGCTGGTCGGCGAGGGCGCGTCCCCCTTGCCGGCACTGGCGCTGGACGAGGTCGGCTTG
>DATATO010000103.1:0-3041 GCA_036268755.1 Mycobacteriales bacterium
ATGTTGTTGCTCACGACTCCGGCGTCGCGGGGTATGGCCTCGACGACTTCCGTCATCGCGAGCGCCACAATCGGCACCCCCAACGCCGCCGCCTCGAGCAGGGACAAGCCGAGCGAGGTCCACCGGAAGGGGTGTAGGTAGACCCGCCGAATCGCTAGCGCCTCATGCAGCTGCGGTTGGGTGAGGTCATCGTGGCCGTAGACGTTGTCGTAGCCGGGTTCCTGAACCAGCCGACTGGCGGCGATCCCGTACACATCGAGGGGCGCCAGCCTCGCAAATCGCGGCAACACATCCGTCCCGACCACGCGACCCCTGCGGTGGGGCTCGTTGATCGCCGCCCCGATCCGTGCCTGTGTCCCCACATACCGCAGGCCGGGGTCACCGATGCCATGCTCGATCACGGCCGTGGCGGCGCGGCCGTTGTCCCACATCAACTGATTGAAGTAGGTGACGTGCACCAGTCGGATGTCGTCGCGCCCCGCCATCGGATGCCGAGTGTTCGGTACCTCCCCTTTGGGGGTGTTGTGCTCCACGTACACCGCGGGCAGGTCAATCCCCGGCCGGCGTCGCAGCCACTGCTCCGCGAGCGCCAACTCGTGTGGGCGTTGTAATACCACCAGGTCGACTTCGGCGTCCGCGAGCTGAGCCGGCGAGATCTCTAATACGGTGTCCGGCCACTCATAGGTGTCGGCTCGGCCGCGCCCGTCGGGCCCGCGATCCTCGGCGGTCGGAACCAGGTAGGTATGGGGACCCTGAACGAAAGATGTCATCCAGGAGCCGTGCACATGCCAACACATGATGCGCATTACGCCACCTCCGCTACGCCGGTGCTGGTATCGACGCCTTCCGTAAGCTCTTTCACGGCGGCTACCACGTCGGCGGGGTCGATAGCGCTAAGGCATGGATGCCCCTCGATCGGGCACAGCGTCGCCCTGCTGTTACGACAGGGCGCCTCGGGATCGCCGAGCCGACGGTGAGGCACGCCGTAAGGCCCCCATTGGCTAAAAGGAACGGTCGGCGCGAATAGGCTCACCACGGGAGCGGCCACGGCGGCGGCGAGATGAGCCGGCCCAGTGTTCGCCACCAACACACAGTCGGCGGCGGCAAGCACCCCGGCAAGTTCCAGTAAATCGGTGCGGCCCCCAAGGTCGATGACACTGTCCGGAGAGAGTGGATCAGCCGAGGCACTCACATACTGGGTGAGCGCGGTTTCGTGAGGGGCGCCGGTCACCACTACTCGGCGACCGGCCTGGGTCAATGCCGATACGAAGCTCGCGCACACTGCCGGAGGACAGCTACGGGCCGGCACGCTCGCACCCGGGTGCACGACTACGTAGCCCCCCTTACCGATGAGCCCGGCGATATCCGGCAGACCCTTCCGAACCTGCAACCGGCCGTCGTCATGCCGCGGGAGGGAATACCCGGCGGCGGCCACGAGGTCGAGCGCTCGTTCCGGCTCGGGAACATCGGGTAGCGGACGGTGTCGCAGATCGAGCAACGAGCCTGGATAGTCCTCACTGATGGCGCTGATCCGGGAAATCCCACCCATACGCAGTAGGAGTGCGGTCGGAAGTGCGGACTGGTGAAACGAGGTCATGATGATCGCCTCGTCGAAGCCTGTCGCTCGTATCTTGTCCAGTAACGTTTCTACGGCGCCCGGATCGATGGGAGGCGCCTCGGGATCTATCCATGGGGTCCGCCACTCGATGATCTCGTCGACACCCGGCAGTAATTCCGCGGCCCGACGCCCGCGCGGGCCGCACCATAATCCGACATAACCCGCGCGCGCCGCGACGGCCCGGATGGCCGGGCCACTCAGCAGCACGTCGCCGTCGCTGTCGGGTCGGACGATAAGGACTCGTCGCCCCTTCGGTGCCTTCGTCAGCTCAGGGGCGGTCTGCGCCGGAAGCCAATGCCGATCCGCGCCGAGCACCCAGTCCGCGGCTGCGCCGAAGTCGGGCAGCACGATGGGCGATTGAGCGATCTCCCGCGGCAATGTCTCCGCGGTCGGAACCAGCACTCCCGTGGCGCCGGCGGCCTGGGCCGCCGCGACATCCGCTCCAATATCGCCGACCATGACGCATTCGGCCGGCTCAACCCCAAGTTCTTGTGCGGCGCCGAGCACCATGCCGGGGTGCGGCTTGCGGCACGAACAACCGTCGGTGGGGGAGTGAGGGCAGATCTGCCAGATATCGAACGGGCCCAGTAATCGGGTGACCTGGGCGTTGACGGCCGCAAGATCGCCGGGAGTGATCAGGCCTCGAGCGAGGCCGGATTGATTGCTGATTACCCCGACTCGAAGTCCCGCATCGCGCAGCCGGTCAAGCGCGCGTCTAACACCGGGCAGGGGCACAACTCTAGCTGGATCGGAGTTGTATGGAACGTCGCGAATTAATGTGCCGTCACGGTCGACAAGTACACAGCTGAAACGTCCGATTCCTCGTTGAGCGGTGGACGCAACCACCGGGCGGGAGCGAGGGTCTTCTGGGTTTGACACGTGCTACTCCCTCCTCGGTTGCCAGGCAAGCTGCGTCACCTCCGGCACTTCTGCCGCCTTGTCGGCGGCTGTAACCACCGTGACTACTGAGTTCCCCTTAGAAGGAGAAGTTAAACGGGAGAAGGAGAAGAAGGAGAACGTTTTACGCAAGCAGTGTGCTAGCGGAGGAAAGCACCGCGGACGGCGTTATTCCCAACAGCGCGGGGTCGGGGGAGGTCGCGAAGGGCTCTCCTCGCCGCGCCGAATCGACGGACAGGGCGATATGCGGGCCGTTCCGCGGCGGTCCCCACCAGTCCGCGGGGACCGGTCCGAACAGGACTACGGAGGGAGTGCGATAGGCATAGGAAAGATGGGCGATACCGGTGTCCGCGCATACCACAAGTCGGGAGCCCGCTACCAGGGCCGCCAATTCGGCCAACCCCGTGCGGCCCGCTAGCACCCGTTCGGGCGGCAGCTGCGCCCGTAAAGCCACAGCTCGGGCTCGCGCCTCTTCCTTGTCCGATCCCGTCACCACTACATGCTCGCCCCGCTCGGACAGCGCAGT
>DATATO010000104.1:0-4583 GCA_036268755.1 Mycobacteriales bacterium
GCACCCGTCTGCTCTAGACGGAGGCCTACCTGGGCAGATACCGTGTGCGGCCACCCAGGTTTTAATAATTAGCTGCGGCACCTAAGCTGGTTGAATTGCCGACGCTGTGGGCTGGACGAAGCGGGAGAAGCTAGGAATGAAGTTTCAGGTGGATCGCGATTCTCTGGCGGAAGCCGTCGCGTGGACCGCGAAAAGTCTGCCTAGCCGGCCAACCGTCGCCGTGCTTGCCGGCATCATGATGGAAGTGCACAACGATCGGCTGACGATTGCCGGCTTCGACTACGAGGTCTCCAATCAGGTGAGCATTGACGTGCAGGCCGAGTCCAGCGGGCAGGTGCTCGTCTCGGGGCGGTTACTTGCCGAGATCACCCGAGCGTTGCCTAATCAGCCTGTTCATGTGAGCGCGGCAAGTGCTCACGCCGAAATCACGTGCGGATCCGCACGATTCACACTTCCCACCCTGCCTGTGGAGGACTATCCGGCGCTTCCGGAAATGCCGACCGTTGCCGGTGCCGTAGATGCCGAGCCGTTCGCCGCCGCAGTGCGACAGGTCGCCGTCGCCGCCGGCCGCGATGACACCCTCCCCATGCTGACCGGCGTGCATATCGAGGTAAACGGCTCGCAGCTCTCCCTGCTCGCCACCGACCGATACCGGCTCGCGATCCGAGAACTCTCGTGGCGGCCGGGCTCTGTGGAAGAGCATCGTTACGCCCTGGTTCCAGCGCGCACGCTGGCCGACACGGCAAAGACGCTAGCCGGCGGCACCGAAGTGGCCATTGCACTATCTGAGACCACCTCGGAGACCGTCGGCGGTCTCATAGGATTCTCCGGTTCGAGCCGTCGAACGACCACTCGCCTTCTTGATGGGGAATATCCCAAGGTCCGTTCGCTGCTTCCCGATACCTACAACGCTCAGGCCAGGCTCGTCACCGCAGAGGCTATTGAGGTCGTCAAGCGCGTTGCCCTGGTGGCCGAACGCAACGCCCCGGTCCGATTGAACTTTTCCACAAACATGTTGACCATTGAGGCCGGCGGCAGTGATGAGGCACGAGCCAGCGAGTCCCTCCCCGCGTACTACGAGGCGGAAGATCTTTCCATCGCCTTTAACCCGGATTACTTGTTGGACGGTCTGGGTGCCATTGAGTCCGCGACGGCCATGATGTCGTTCACTAATCCCGCCCGCCCCGCCGTGCTCGCCGCGGCTCTGGGGGATGATGAGGCCGGGTGGTCTGAGGACACCAGCTACCGATACGTGTTAATGCCGGTGCGCATCTCGGCGTAGCCGGCGACGTGCGATACAAAAAGCGAGGGCTGCGGTGAAGCTTGGACTCGTTGGGCTGGGGAAAATGGGCGGCAACATGCGTGAGCGGCTGCGACGCCGCGACCACACCGTCGTTGGTTACGACCATAACCCGGAAACAAGTGATGTCGGCAGCCTCGCCGAGCTAGTTGCCGAGCTGGGTGACGCCAATCGTGCTGTCTGGGTGATGGTTCCAGCCGGCGAGCCGACCCGGCAGACGATCGTCGAGCTGGCCACGCTGCTGAGTAGCGGAGATGTCGTGGTGGACGGCGGTAACTCTCGCTTCACCGACGACGCCCTCAACGCCAAGCTTCTGGCCGAGCGAGGCATCGGATACATCGATGCGGGTGTCTCCGGCGGTGTATGGGGTCTGGAGAATGGTTACGCCATCATGGTCGGTGGATCCAGCGAGCATGTGGCCGCACTCAAGCCGATTTTCGACGCACTCACACCGGAATCCGGCGGCTTCGTTCACGCCGGCGAGGTCGGCGCAGGTCACTTCGCCAAAATGGTGCACAACGGCATCGAGTATGGGCTCATGCAGGCCTATGCCGAGGGATACGAGCTGCTCGCCGCCAGTGAGCTGGTCTCCAACGTTCCGGGAGTGTTAGATAGCTGGCGAGAGGGCACAGTCGTTCGGTCGTGGTTGCTCGACTTGCTGGTCAAGGCACTTGAAGAGGACCCCGACCTGAAATCGATCACCGGCTATGTCGAGGACTCCGGCGAGGGTCGCTGGACCGTTGAGGAGGCGATCAACCACTCCGTGCCTACTCCGGTTATCGCTGCAGCGCTGTTCGCGCGGTTTGCCTCGCGGCAGGAAGACTCGCCGACCATGAAGGCCGTTGCCGCCCTACGTCACCAGTTCGGCGGCCACGCCGTAAGATCCGGTGATTGACGCTGCCGGCCTGACTAACGAGGGCACGCTACGAATATGCATGTCAGGCAGCTATTTCTTAAGGACTTTCGTAGCTACACCGACACAGAACTCGAGCTTGTTCCCGGAGTAAACCTTTTCGTGGGCCCCAATGGGCAGGGAAAGACGAATCTGGTGGAGGCGGTCGGTTATGTCGCGACGCTCGGAAGTCACCGCGTTTCCAGTGACGCTCCGCTGGTGCGGAGCGGGGCGTCGACCGCGATCGTCCGCTGCGCCATCGTTTCACATGACCGCGAACTGTTGGTGGAGCTGCAGTTAATTCCCGGCAAGACCAACCGCGCCCGACTCAACCGATCGCCCGTCTCACGGCCTCGCGGCGTGCTCGGCGCGCTGCGTACGGTCCTGTTTGCACCCGAGGACCTGGCGCTGGTACGGGGAGACCCCTCGGAACGTCGACGGTTTATCGACGACTTTCTGGTGACGCGGTCGCCTCGGTTTGCGGCGGTTCGATCCGACTATGACCGCGTGTTGAAACAACGCAACGCGCTGCTGAAGACCGCCGGATCGCGGCGGTGGCGGCGCTCGAGTGGTACGGATGATTCGGCCGGCGACGATCTGCGAACGCTGGAAGTCTGGGATTCACAGATCGCCCGTTGCGGCTCGCAACTGCTGGCCGGCCGAATTGCTGCCGTCGAGGCGCTAGCGCCATACGTTTCCGAGAGCTATCGTGCGGTCAGCAACTCCCCCGCCTCAGCCCAGTTGTGCTATTCCAGTTCTCTAACCGCGGCGCTAGGCTCCGATGAGACATCCCCCTCGTTGACGGCGGACGCCGACGTGCTTAACGCTCAGCTCCTAGCCGCGCTCGCGAGGACCAGGCAGACCGAGCTCGAACGAGGTATCACGCTAGTCGGGCCGCACCGGGATGACATATTGCTGCAGTTAGGTGAGTTGCCGGCTAAGGGATACGCCAGCCACGGCGAGTCGTGGTCGTTTGCGCTGGCGCTTCGCCTCGCGTGTTTCGAGTTGCTCCGCAACGAGGGCAGTGAGCCGGTCTTAATCCTTGATGACGTTTTCGCCGAGTTGGACAGTCAGCGGCGACGACTGCTGGCCCAGCTTGTGACGGGCGCGGCCCAGGTGTTGGTGACGGCCGCCGTTGTGGAGGATGTGCCGGAGTCGCTGCTCGATGCCAGTAGCGCCGGCGCACGTTTCGACGTAGCCGACGGAGAGGTTCATCGTGTCTACTGACCGCAATGACGAGGCCGCAGGCCCTGGAAGACCAGGTCCGGACCTGGTGCGCGCGGCACTTGATGCAGCTCGAGCCGCACCTCGTCGGGGGGCTAAGGGAAAGGGCCACAAGGGGCGCCCGACCGTTACCCGCTCTGGGGGTTACTCCGGTTCAGCGGCTGACTCCAGGGATCCTCAGCTGTTCGGGATGGAAATCAAACGGTTGCTTTCGGCGCGAGGCTGGGAGGATGCTGGCGCTCAGGCTAGGCTTTTCGGCGCCTGGGACCAACTGGTTGGACCGGAGCTGGCCGAGAAATGTCGACCGGTTGCGTTGCGTGACGGCGAGCTTACCGTCGCTGCCACGTCCACGGCCTGGGCCACTCAGCTTCGCATGCTGTCCAAGAACATGCTGGCACATATTCGGCGAGCCTTGCTGGATGCCGGCGCCGGTAGTGATCTCGTCCGACAGATTAAGGTACATGGTCCCGTTACGCCGAGTTGGAAGCGCGGCGGCCGCTCCGTTCCGGGACGCGGCCCGCGCGACACCTACGGCTAGGGCGAATCTCTAGGCTGCGGTCCCGCCGTCTTCATCGAGAGGCAGTGGTTCGGAGCGCAGTTGCACTAAGCGCCGCAGAATGTGCTGAGAAAGCTGCGCTAGCGGTAGGGTCTGCCAGTCGCATTGCTGTGGGCTAACGATCCATCGCAGTAAACCACCGCTGACCCCGCTCGGCGGCAGCGGCACCCAGGAGCCCCTACGGTGAAGCATCACGTGATGCCGGGTGAGCTCGTTGATGGTGTCGAAGGAGATTTTCTCGCCGGTCTGGGTCACGATTAACACCGTGGAGTCCTGCGTGAGAGAACTTGCGTCCCCCGTAGTGCGGGGCACCAGTTGCGCCGCGGGACAGTGCAGCGACCTGAGGCTCCCGTTCGGCCAGATGCGCGCAGCCGACGCAGCGGCTATCTCGATGACGTCGCAGGATATCCCCGTCGGCATAAGCACGGAGTAGGGGCGTTCGCCCCACTGCGCCCGGACGTCGTCTTCCCCGGTAAGCGCGAAGTCGGCGAGGTTCGGGGGAGGGCTGAACGCGGGAACGGGGCCGGTATCTAGGGCGGCGGGATGCAACCCGCTGGATACGCATCCCGGTATGTCGCAGATATGCCGTGACATCTCTTCCGACCACCAGG
>DATATO010000105.1:0-1605 GCA_036268755.1 Mycobacteriales bacterium
ACCGCCGCCGAAGATCGACTTCGCCGGAATCCGGAGACGATCAGACTATTGGTCATTGAGGTGCGGCCCGTGCCAGACCCCCACGTGCAGCCATCCCTGTGTGCTGTCGTCACAACAGGCTTCGAGGTAGTCGATCAGGTCGGCTAATGCAGCGTCGTCAGCCTGCCCGCCGCGGAGATCATTTGTGGTATCGGCTTCTTTGCGGGGGCTGGTGGTGGTGGTGGTGGTGTCCCCGGGTTGCTCGGCCCGGGGCGTTGTCACGTCAGGGGCAGGCATCCGCACCCCCGGCAGCTTTGGATTCTTGTTCCTGAATCCAGCGCAGCACAGCCTCTTTGCGGTACAGCGCCTTGTGCCCCACAAAAAAGTGCGGGATGAAACTGCCGCGTGCCCGCAAGTCCATCTGGGTCTGACGGGGTATCTTGAGCAACTTTTCGAGCTGTTTTATGGGCCTGAGCCGGTTCCTGATCGATATGCGCAGCCCCGGCGTGACGGTCAAGCCGATCCCCTTCCTGAACGGCAGTACCGACCACTTCGCCGAGGTGGTCCTTGACGGCGTGCTGGTGTCGGACGAGATGGTGATCGGCGAAATCGGGCAGGGTTGGGCGCAGAACGCCAACGAGTTGGCCTTTGAGCGCAGCGGCCCAGACCGGTGGATCTCGACATTCCTGCTCGTTCAGGAGTTCATCCGCGAGTGGCCAGATCTGGCCGCCAGTCCCACCGGGAGTCGGCTGATCGGCGAACTCGCGGCCCAATATTGGGTGCTGCGCCGGCTTTCGCTGGCTGTGGCCAGGGCGATCGACGCAGGCGGCACGCCCGCGGCCGAGGCAGCGCTCATCAAGGAGATGGGCACCCGGTTCGAACAGGATGTCGTGAGCGCGCTGCGGGAGTTGTTGGACCGTGAGCTCGTGTGCGGCATGGAACCTGTGCAGACACCGTCGTTGTTCGACCGGTTGTTGCGTCGCGCTGTGCTGGACGCACCATCGTTCACCATCCGAGGCGGTACCAACGAGGTGCTACGCACGGTCGCCGTCAAAGGTTTGTCATGAGTGACAACGACCTGTATAGCGCTGCTGCCAAACTGTTCGCCGCGCACAACCGGTGGGAGGATGTCGGCGAAGCCGAATCCAGCGGCTGGGCGCCGCAACTATGGAAAGCGTTGCAGCAGAGCGGGTTCAGTGACGTCCCCGTCCCAGAGGAACTGGGCGGAGCCGGCGGCAGCGTTGCCGATGCGGTCCAGCTGCTCCGTGCCGCGGGAGCACACGCTGCGCCGGTCCCCCTGGCCGAGTCCGGTCTGGTCGGCGGGTGGCTATTGGCGTCTGCAGGTCTCGCGCTGCCGGAGGGTGTTCGCACGGTACTGCCGCCTGCTGCGACGCTTCGTCTCGACGGTGACCGCATGTTCGGTACGGTGCCTGCCGTGGCGTGGGGTCACCGCGCCCAGCATGTGGTCGGACTCGTCGACGGCGTCATCGTGCTCGTGCCCGGACCGGCCGCACAGTCAGGCGGCCCGGCCGTCAGCCGCGGAGCCAACCTCGCCGATGAGCCCCGTGACACAGTGGTTTTCGATGGTGTGCCGATAACCGCACGCGCCGACGCGCCGGACGCGGT
>DATATO010000106.1:0-4379 GCA_036268755.1 Mycobacteriales bacterium
GCCCCGATTGGTTGTGCTGACCAGCGATTCGGGAGCGATGTCTGCGTGAGGGCGAGTGCGGCCGGAGGTAAGAGCGTAGGGTCGAACAAGCTGCTGCGGGGCAGGCTTCATCGCGTGTGCAGTCCTCACGTGGGGCTCGGGGGTGGGTACGCGCCGGAGCCAGGCAGTCCGTCGCACTAGCGGGGCTGTGGGGTGAGCACGGCTCCGACTCGTTCTACTAGCAGTGCCATCTCATAGCCGACCTGGCCGATGTCACAACTGTGTGACGCTAGCACCGCGAGGCAAGATCCGCCGCTGATTGCCATGACAATCAGGAAGCCGCTCTCCATTTCGACCACGGTCTGGCTGACCCGGCCACCCTCGAAAATGGTGGCCGCCCCGTGAGTGAGGCTTGCCACCCCGGCCGCTATCGCCGCGAGCTGGTCGGCGCGGTCACGTGGCAAAGCCGCAGATGAGGCCATGAGTAGGCCGTCCGAGGATACGACGACCGCGTGCGCGATGCCGGGCACTTGTTGCACGAAACTTTCGATGAGCCAGTTGACGTCCGCACCGTTTCCGTCGGCGTAGATACCTTGAGTGGAATACGTCACTTCTGCCCCTTGGAATCGTCTTGAGTGGGTTCAGCCGGCTTTGTCTTCGCCGCCTGCCGGCCCCGTTCTACCCCGCCGCGGTATCGCGAGAGTGAGGAGCCGATGGCCTCGGGTGAGCGGTGAAGCGGTGTCGCCTGTACCGCGGCCTGCTGCGGATTTCGGATTCCCCCCGGAACATAGTTGGCCATGGGAACCCGCTTCGGTAGACCCGCGGGAGTTGGTCCCCCGGTGCGTGGATGCGCTGCCGCCTGCGCGCGCTGCCAGCCCATATCCGCCGCCGAGCGCCACTCCGGTCGCTGCTGTGTGCTGCCCGGGTCGGCGGTCGCCCTCGATCGGGGCATCGGGAAGCTTGCCCGCACGGACTGCTGCGGCGGAGACCCGCCGACCGGCTTTGGCGACGCTTCGGCGGCTCCTGGCGCCCATTCGCTCGCGGTGGCCGCGGACTGTGCCGCCGCCTCTGGCCCTGGTTCGGAGGACGCCTTGTCAGCCTCTGCCGCTGGATACGGCAGCTCGGAATCGTCCGGCTCTGTTGTCAACTGCGCCGATTCGGTCGGTGCAGTTGTCGCCGGCCTCGGGTGCTCGTCGCCGGCCAATTTTGGGACGTCGGCGGTCTGTGGCTTGCCCGCCGTCTTGGCTTGTTTCGCCTTAACGGGTTTGGCGGGCTCGGCCGCCGGAAGGTCGTTCGCCGAATCGGCGGCTTTCTCTGGTGTTCTGGCGCCCGGTTCGGCCTGGTTCGAGCTCCCCTTGCGGCCGTTCCCCTTGCGCTTCTTGCCCTTGCCCGACCCCGCATTATTATCCGGCCCCACGGTCGGCTTTTTAGTCGTCACCTTGTTCTCGGGCGTGCTATCTGCCGATACTGCTTCGACCGGATTCGGCTCGGACGCCGAGGCCCCGTCGTGCGAGCCGCCCTCCTCCGTCGGCTCCCCGGTCCCGATAGATGGATCGGATTCCGTCGACTCGGCAGGCACCTCGGTGAACCATTCAGACTCGATGGATTCGAAGATCGCCAGCGTCACATCATCGATGCCGGCACGCTCGGTGAGTTCCCCGTAACGCCAATGCTTATGGCCGCGCTCGGTCTCACCGAGGTCGGCCCCGACGATCTGCGTGGACTGGTCGTCGTCTCCACTGGTGAGGTCAGTTGGAGCACCGTTCTCGGTCGTCTGCCGCGGGGGAGGTATTACGCTCACAACCGGCGCGGGGGGTTCCGTCGCCGTTATCTCCGACTCCTGCACCTGCGGCACTGTTGCCTGCGGGGCACCCCAGCTTTCGGCCTCTGCGTCGCCCGAGGAATCGGGCGCGTGGTCCGATGCCGCATCCAACAGGGTTGCCGGCAGCGTCACAACCGCGACTGTGCCCTGCCCCGTAACCTGCGTTAACGTTACGGTGATCCCATGGCGCGCCGCCAGCCGAGCCACCACGTATAGCCCCATCATGCGGGACAGTTCGACGTTGTCCGCCTGGGGTGAGGCGAGCCGCTCGTTGAGCTCGTTGCGCTGTTCGGCAGGAATTCCAATCCCGCGGTCATGGATCTCGATCACGATGGCACCGCGCGAGATCCGGGTCTGCAACACCACATCGGTGTGCGGCGGCGAATACGTGGTGGCATTCTCGGCAAGCTCGGCGATCAAATGCACTACGTCGCTGACGGCGTGGGCGGTCAGCGCCACTGGCACGACGTCCCCGATCTTGACCCGGGTGTACTGCTCGATTTCCGCGGTGGCGGCCCGCAGTACGTCGAGCAGCGTGGCCGTTCTCGTCCAGCGGCGGCCGCCCTCGGCACCGGCGAGTACCAGAAGGTTCTCGTCGTTACGGCGCATCCGAGTGACCAGGTGATCGAGCTGGAACAGCTCCGACAGTCGGTCCGGGTCGCGCTCGGAGTGCTCGAGCTTGTCTATCAGTCGGATGAGCCGGTCCACCAGCAGCTGGCTGCGCCGGGCCAGGTTGACGAACGTGGCCGCCACTGATAGCCGCAGTTGGGCCTGCCGGATCGCTATGTCGATGGCCTCCCGGTGCATGACGTTCAGGGCGGCTGTGACGTCACCGATTTCGTCGGTAGACAGCTGTTGCAGCTGTTGGTCCATGGCCGCGGCGGCCGCCGCTTTCATCTTGGCGACCTTGGGACCGCTCCCGCGCGCGGCGTCGACGTCTCGCAGTTCCTCGACGACCTCGGGCAGGCTGTGGTGTGCCGCCTGCAGGGCCGCTGCCCGCAGCCGTTCCAGCCGATCCGTGATCTGTCTAGCGATCCGCAACGCCACCAGCACGCTGATGATAAGCAGCCCGAGTCCGAGCAATCCCGCGCTGCCGGCGTATAAAAGCCCCCGGTTGCGGGCGGCGGAACTGTCGCTGGCCAGCTCATCGCTGAGCTTTGCGGCGATACCGCTCATAAGTGCCGTCTTGGACCCTGCCGCGCTGCGCCATTGGTCGGAGTCGAGGTCGAGGTTGCCCGACGTCCCACTGCGCACGGCGGTGGTTTCGGCATCGGTCAACCTGCTCAGCTCCGAGCTGCTGAGCCGCCGCTGCACGAGTTGACGGTCGCGCGATGTCGCCGTGCGATTGAACTCCGCCAGGTAGGCGGTTTGGTCGCGCAGGCTGTCGGTGAAGCGCCGGAACGTCGTCTGATCGAATCCACCGCCGACGATTGCCGCATATAGGAGGTGGGCCTCGCTGGCGCTGGCCTCGCAATAGTGCGCGAACAGCGCCGCGCTCCTCAGCTGGCCCGCCAGAGCCGCACTGTCGACACCCAACGGTGCCGTGTCCGGCACGGCAAGCATCGACTCGATGATGCCGGTGTAGCGCTGTATCGCCTCGGTGGTCTCGACCTCGTTGTTTTCGATGCTCGTGCGAATTGCCGGCAGCGCCTTGAGGGCATCCACACTCTTGTCTATGGCTGAGGACAACCGCTGATTTCCACCGAGGTCGGTGTGCGTTACGGTGTCGGCAAATCGAGATCGCGCACGGTCCGTTGCCTCGCGCCGCGCTGCGAAACCGGCATCCTCGGCGGTGAGGTTACCCGCCAGCATGGTCACGGTGCTTGCCCGTTCGGCCTGCAGCGCGGTCACCAGGGCGCCTGCCCGAGCGTCCACCGACGTCATGTTGCGCGCATGGCTACCCATGACGGCCTGGGAACCGAAGTGGGCGACGCCACCCGTCGCGAGCACCACCACGGCCAGGCCGGGGACCAACAGCGCCAGCACAAACTTGGCTCGGATCGGTCTCCGGCGCCGCCGTCCTGCGCCTATCCGCTTCCACATACTCTGGCGCTTGGCCCGCTTGGAGGGGGGTTTGGCGCTAGTTGTTTCCGCTGTGATCGCCTCGGGCTGCTCGGCGGTCGATTCCGCTCCTGGATTGCCGTCCGGCTCACCATCCCCAGGCGGTTCGCCGGCGGCGGGCAGACTTACGGCGTCGGCGTATTCGGCATTGGTGGGCTGCGCCACTTCCGAATCGGCGGCACTCGCGGTAGGTTCGGCGTCCGGCGTGGGATCGCTCGCGTCGGAAACGGCGTTGGCTTTGTCCGCGGAGTCGGCGTCGTCACCACTGTCGGCATCGGCGGTACTGTGAGGCAATGTCACATCATCCAAGCTTAGGGCAGTGAGAATGGTGGATACTCACCTGTGGGCGGCGAGTCATGATCTAGCTGTCCTATTTACAGCCGTTTCACGGTTCCGTCCCCCATCGCTCCGTCCAGGTCATGGGGTCGCGCTATGGGTTTGATTGTCCACAAGTATGGTGGCTCCTCAGTCGCCAACGCGGAAAGAATCAAGCACGTCGCAGAACGCATCGTGACTG
>DATATO010000107.1:0-2041 GCA_036268755.1 Mycobacteriales bacterium
AGATCGCCGGTAGTCGGGACATCCTCATCTATCCGAGCCCGACGCATCGGCCGGCGTCATTCACCATCTTGAACTTTCCGGTCGACGACATCGATGAAGCAGTGGACGAGCTGGTCAACCGCGGGGTGGAGTTCGAGCACTACGACGGCTTCGACCAGGACGCAAAGGGCATCTTCCGTGCCCAGCCGATCGCATGGTTCACCGACCCTGCAGGCAACGTGCTGTCGGTAATTGGGAAGTAACGTCGGTTTGGTGACGCCATCGGTAAGTGGTCCATTCTTCGAGACAGACAATTTATCAGGTGGCCTGAGGATTTATCTTCGGGTTACCGGCAGGGAGACACCAGGGGGTCGCATTCTCAGCACCACGCCCACCCGCCTCTAACGGACGAATCACACAGCGAGCTGGCGGGCCACCGCGCGGAGCATCGCGCGCCGGATCAGGCCGCTGGCGGCCCTGATCACGAGCCAGTAGCGCCCGAATTTACGGCGGTTGGACTCGTCCGTAGCGACTACAAGGGTTCGCGTCTCGATGCTAGTACCGCCATCGATGCGGGTAAAGGTGAAGCCCATGAGCATCTTCACGAACCCCGCCTCGCCGAAAGCGATAAAAGACGTGACGCTATCTATCAACCGAAGTGGAGAGCGCAATCACCACGGCTGACCGATCGCACCGATAGCGAACTCCCGGTCAGGCTCGTCAACCAGGACGGCGAAGCCCTGCTGAGCCATCTGAGCTAGCAACGGCCGCTCCGGATCCGAAACCAACCCCCCGGGCGAGATGAGCCCGCGTATCGCGAACAACTTACGCGCTATGGGCATCTGCGCCAACGTGATCCGCTGGAGAGCCTCATAGGCCTCAAGCGGAGTCGCCGGGACGCTACGACGATGCGCCTCAACGAAATGGGGTTCGGCTATCAGCTGTTCGAACATGACGATCCCGTTCTATCCGCCCACCACATCCAACAATTCCCGGCACCAGGCTATGAGCTCGCCGTCACGCACTGGCTTTCCACCGACGCGAGCCGTCATCGGCGCCGGCACCGTGATGACCCTTGCCGCCTCCTTGTAGATGGAACCCGGGTACAGCCGCCGCAGCCGCATGGCCTTGCTCTCCGGCAATTGCACTGGACTGAGCCGAAGCTGCCGACCCTGCTGCGTAATCTCGGCGACGCTCGCCTCCCGGGCGCGCACCCGGAGCCCCGCGACCGCCAATAGTTGCTTCACCGGCTCCGGCGGCGGTCCGTAACGGTCCATAAGTTCCTCGGTGACCGCGCCGATCTCCGCGATATCGTGCGCCTCCGCGAGCTTGCGATACATCTCCAGCCGCAACCGCTCACTCGTGACATAGTCATGGGGAATATTGGCGTTGACCGGCAGATCGACCTTGGTTTCCACCGGCTCCGATTTCACGGCCTCGCCGTTTTGCTGCGCCTTGTACTCCTCTACGGCCTCGCTCACCATGCGCACGTACAGGTCGAAGCCCACCGCGGCGATGTGGCCCGACTGCTCCCCGCCCAGCAGGTTCCCGGCGCCGCGAATCTCCAGGTCTTTCATGGCGACGAACATGCCGGCGCCCAGCTCGGAGTGCTGCGCGATGGTGGCGAGCCGCTCATGCGCAGTCTCGGTGAGCGGCCGCTCCGGCGGATACAGGAAGTAGGCGTAGGCCCGCTCCCGGCCACGGCCCACCCGGCCCCGAATCTGGTGCAGCTGGGACAGACCGAACATATCCGCCCGCTCCACGATCAGCGTGTTTGCGTTGGGGATGTCTAGGCCGGACTCTACGATCGTGGTGCAGACCAGGATGTCGTACTCCTTCTCCCAGAAACCCAGCATGACCTGCTCGAGTGCATCCTCACTCATCTGCCCGTGGCCCACGGAGACCCGGGCCTGCGGCACCAAATTCCGGATCCGGGCCGCCGCGCGGTCGATCGACTCCACACGATTGTGGATATAGAAGATCTGGCCGTCCCGCAGCAGCTCCCGCTTGATGGCGGCGGTGACTTGTTGGTCGTCGTAGCCGCCGACGTAGGTCAGCACCG
>DATATO010000108.1:0-8059 GCA_036268755.1 Mycobacteriales bacterium
CCAATAGGAGCGTCCCGTTTCGTAGCCGGCTTTTTCAGTTTGACACATTCATCTTTCGACGTAAACCGGTTTTGTGTTACTGCTGTGGCATGAATCACCCATATTTCGCCTATGACACAGGTCGTAGCGCGCGTTCGCATAACGCTTCCAGCGCCTCCGGATTTTTCAACGAGGCGCGGCTGACCGCTTCCGACACTGGAGTGCCGGTCAGAATGCGTTTTACCGGTATCTCGCATTTTTTGCCACTCAATGTCACTGGTATTTCGTCCACCGCGATGAATCGGTCCGCCACATGTCGCGGTGATAGTTGAGCCCGGAGCGCCCGGCGAAGTGCCGGCACCAGCTCGTCCAACAAGCTATCCGGCGCGAGCACGACGAAGCACAACAGCTCTCCGGCGGGACTGACGTCGTCGGCCGATGCCGAAGAACTGGTATCTATAACGAGGGAGTCCACTACCTCGTCGAACGCCTCGATCACCCGGTAGAACTCCGCGGTGCCCATCCGGACACCGCCCCGGTTGAGGGTGGCATCGCTTCGCCCATACACCACGCACGAGCCGCGAGGCGTGACGCGAACCCAGTCTCCGTGCGCCCACATGCCCGGATAGCGGGCAAAATACGTCTCCCGCATTCGACTGCCGTCGACGTCCCCCCATAGCGCAACGGGCATACACGGCATGGGCGCCGTGAGCACGAGCTCCCCCATCTGGTCGACGACCGGCGTTCCGGTCGCGTCGACCGCCGCGGCTGCCGCTCCCAGGGCGCGGCACGATAGCTCACCGCGCCATACGGGAACGGTGGGCGCGGCACCCAGGAAGGCGGTACACACGTCGGTGCCGCCGGAAATACTGCATACCTGTACGTGACGCCCAACCGCATCGGAAACCCAGTCGAACGTGTGGGGCGGCAGCGGCGAGCCTGTGGAACCCACCGCGCGCAGCCGGGATAGGTCAAGTTCGTCGGCGGGGCGCAGCCGACGCTTCTCACAGGCCTGCAGATATGCCGCGGATGTGCCCAGATAGTCGAGTTTGGCATCGACGGCCAGCTGCCACAACGCCCCAGGGACGGGATACACGGGGCTGCCGTCGTACAGCACAATCGTGCAGCCGACCAACAGCCCGGCGACCAAAAAGTTCCACATCATCCAGCCGGTGGTGGTGTACCAGGCGAAGCGCTGGCCCGGCCCCAGGTCGGCCTGCAGACCGACCGCCTTCAGGTGCTCCAGCAGCATGCCGCCGTGGCCATGCACAATCCCCTTGGGTAAACCCGTCGTGCCGGAGGAATACAGCACCCACAGCGGGTGTGAGAAGTCGACCGGAGCGAAGCTCAAAATTGGTGGGCCGGCTTTGCGGCCCAGCTCCTCGAGCTCCGACCAGCGGATGAGGCCCGGATCGGAGTCGGTCTGGTCGCCGCCAATCAACACGGTCGCCCGCAGGGAGGGAAGTTCTCGACGCAACGCGGCGACGATAGGGCCAACATCGATGTCCCGGCCGCCGTAGCGGTAGCTGTTCACCGCGATGAGCACCCGCGGCTCCAGCTGGGCGAAGCGGTCGCGAACCGCGCGCGGCCCGAACTCCGGCGAACACGATGACCACACAGCACCGATGCTCGCGGTGGCGAGGAAGGCGATAAGCACCTCGGCACGGTTGGGTGCGAATGCCACGATCCGATCACCGTGCCCCACGCCCAGATCGAGCAGGCCCTGCCGGACCGCGGCGACACGGCCGCGCAGTTGCCCGTAGCTGAGTCGCTCAACCTCGCCGGACTCATCTAGCGCGATAACCGCAAGGTCGTTGTCGGTCTTGCCCGGCTCGGTTCGCAGCGCGTGCTCGGCATAGTTGAGTTTCGCCTCAACGAACCACTCCATGCCCGGCATAGCAGTTCCGGAGAGAATGTGGCCGGGCGGGGCATGGAAGGCAACGTCGAAGAACTCGGCGACGGCGCCCCAGAACCCGGCCAAATCGCGTACCGACCAGTCATATAAGGCACGATATTCGGTCAGCTCAAGCCCACGGTGCTCACGTAACCAGCCGGAGAACTGCGTCAGCATTGAGGCAGGTGCGGTCTCGGGATCGGGCCGCCATTGCACTGGCGGGCCGAGGTGATCCTGCAGGTGCTGTTTCATAGTTGCCCACCGCCCGAGTTACGCCGGCCACGGCACGATTTCGGACTTCACTGTAGCCCCAGAAAGTTACTAAAAGGGGTCATCCAGGCGATAACACCGCGGCGGAGGTCGCAGCGGTGAATGCCCCGAATGTCCGACTCGGCGGGGTTACCACGTTAGGCTGGCTGTACAGCCCGACCCGACGTGGGAGTGACTAACCATGGCAAGCCGCAGAGCCAAATGCATCGGAATGATGGTGGGCAGCACAGCTATATTCGCGACCGCGGTCAAGGGTCTCAGATCTTCCGGTGACGAAAACTTTTTCTCCGAGCGAGCACGCGGGTGGGTCAAGAGGCATCCACACGTGTTGGTGAGTGGCGTCGTCCTGACTCGGATTGTCGCGGAGAAGGCAGTCAATAATGCTTCGGAAATGTTCACGTCGGGTGCTGCGGATCCGCTGCCCGAGGATGACAAAAGAATTGCAACAGATATAAACGATCGAGCCGGCCGTGGTTTCAGCGCCTACGAGGACTTTCAGAGTGCCGATGGCCATTTTGTGAAAACCAAGAAGGTCTTCAATGCCTTACAGATGGCAGTTAACGGCAGAAAAGTCGCGAGGGGTTTTGGAAACCTGGGTCGCTAAGGCATGTTTAGCTGTTCTTTTCTCGGGTATCTAACGGAAGCCATGCAATCAACTGCGTCAAGGAGATGCACATGAGCCTCGTAGACAAGGGTCGCAACAAGGCCGAAGAGCTGACCGGTAAGGCCAAGGAAAAGACCGGCGAAGCCACCGACGACCGCGATCTGCAGGCTGAGGGTCAGAAGGACCAGGCCAAGAGCAATCTCAAGCAGGCAGGCGAAAAGATCAAGGACGTTTTTAAGTAGCGGGTAAGGTGCCGCATACATGTGCCGCGTTAGGTCCCCTAACGCGGCACATGTATGCCCGTGACAAACTCCCGGCCTAATTAGTTAGATGCCTTCGGCGGCTTATCGCCGAGGACGGCGAGCCGCTCACGGTATTCGGTCGCGTCTATCTCGCCCTTGGCGTATCGCTCGGCGAGAATCCTGGTGGGATTAGCGACATCGGCTCCACCGTGCCAGGGTGACCCCCCGCACACGGTGCGGCGCCGCCAGATCACAAACCGAACGATCAGGAACACGACGAGCGCAAAGACCAGCGGCCGAACGACATAGCCGATCCACCACCAGCCGTGATCGTGCTCGTAGTACGGGTGAGCATAGGTCAGTGCGGTCGCGAAACTCATTGGAATCTCCAGTTCGAGGTGAATCGTCTGCCTCGATCCTGGCGAAATTGCCGCCTCCGGTCGTCACCCCAGCGCCGGCTTTCGGCGTACGCGAATCGACGTATATGTGGTCGGCGCTAAGACGCTTCGCGCTCAGCCGATGTTATGACGCGATCGATAACACCCACCGCCTGACGAAGCTCCTTCGCCGAGACCGCATTCGCCCAGTGATGCTGTGCGGGTCGAAGCTCGCTGTCACGGCGAGTTCCTCGACAAGCACCGGAATCCAACCGGACGCTCCATTCAGCAACTCGAGACGCAGAGCGGATTCCTCCAAACCCGCCGACCGCGGGTCGTGACCAGGGCCTCATCGGCCGCGCGTACGGCGAGGCGGGAGCCCTCAAGCAGCACATCTCCAACGGGGGTCAGAGCCACGCCACCATGGCGGCGGATAAATAGCGACGCACTGATCTCGCGTCCACCTGTTTGATCTGTTGGCTCAGTGTCAGGGTCGAGATGTGCAGCCGCGCCGCGGCCCGGCCGAAATGAAGTTCCTCGGCCACCGCAATGAAGTACCACATCTGCCGAAGTTCCGCATCCGCATGGTAAGCCGATCCTCGTGCCGCAGCGCGAACTATCGGGCATCGAACGCCAGCAGACCTTGCTTGTAGTTCTCGTGGACCAGTGAGATAGGGAGGGCGTCGGGCCGGTTGACGACGGCCTCATGGACGACCAGCGTCCGGTCCTCTCGGAACACGGCCTCGCTCCGATGTTCGGCCAGCCAACGCCGGAGCGAGGTGTCACTCCGGCGATCCCAGTCGCTCGGCAGCACGTGCCATACGAAATCGGCGGCCAACGTGGTCCTATTCGGGTTGAGCGACTTGACCACCGCGCCAAAGGGCACATTAGTGGTCTCTAGCTGGCGGTTCATCTCCTGGGTGAGCCGCGAAGGCACGTACCAATTCTCGGCCACCGAGAGCAGCCGCCTGCCGCACATCAGTCGCACCTGGCGATAGACGACCCTCTCCTGCGGCCCAATCTTGAGGGTGGCTCGCTGCTCCGACGTGACGGCATGTTCGGCTCCGGCCACGGGTTTTGCCACGATCACAGGGTTGGGAGCAAGTTTATGATCGGCGCACCATTGCTGCAACGTAGCCGTGGCAGAGGGGCTCGACAGGACCAAGGAATTCAGCGACTGAGCCGCGGCGTACATGCGAAGACCGTCGCGGACAGACGCATCAGATGCTCGCGGGCGAGCTGCCAGGACGAGGCCAGCCGTCAGGCCGATCGCCAGCAACAACAACACGACAAGGACGAGCAACAATTGCCGCCTCAAGGCTATCCGGCGTATCTGCATGTGTTAATTACCGCCTTCTCGGTGACGAAAGCGCTCCCGCGAAGCCGCGTTGGGCTGTCCCCTCGGCCCTGAGCTCGAGCACTCGTTCGCGCCGGGTGAGACGTTGCATCGGTTCTTCCCGGGAACGCTTGGTCAGCTGCGTGACAACGTCGGGATTCATAACAGTACCTCCGCCGACGATGTTCCTAAGCACCTCGATGAAGGTGCTACGTGCAGGCTTGAAAATTTTGCATTCGATGTCGATATCGGCAAGCATCGTACGTCGTCTAGGTAGAACGGGGCGCACACGGCGAACCGTGAAGGACACGGCGGAGGCAGAATCATGACCGAGCAATTCGCGATACTCATCCTCGAGCGCGAGACCCCCGGCGGCATCGCCGATATCCCGGCAGAGGCGATGGAAGCGCACGGGCAGCTGCCCGACCGGGTCGCCGAGCGCGGCGGCCGCATCGTTGCGGGTTTGGCGCTCGAGCCGAACAGGCACACCGCGATTCGCGGTGACGTAGTGACGGACGGTCCGTTCGCCGAGACTAAGGAGATGCTGGCTGGCGTATTCGTGCTTGAGGCGCGAGACCTGGAGCACGCTATCGAGCTGGCGAAGCTGACGCCGGTCGTCGACGGCGGGGTCGAGGTTCGGCCGCTGCTGGGCTTCATGGTGACCGAAGACTGAGGTGAGTTAGGCGCCGTTTCGTTTCGGCTCAGGCGGCCTTCCCGGCCAGCAGAACCCGGCGGATGAGGTGCATGGCCGTGATGACCGCGCGGTCCCGGACACCGGATCTATCGCCGGGAAAGAGCGGGTCCACCGCGAGGCTAGGCCCCTCTTCTGTCGTCACGCAGATGCAGACGTAGCCCACCGGTTTTGCGTCGCTGCCGCCCCCAGGCCCGGCAACGCCGGTGATCCCCACGCCGATGTCAGCGCCCAGCCGGTGCCGGGCCCCGTCCGCCATGGTCCGCGCTACCTCAGGCGACACGGCACCGTGGGTCCGGATGAGCTCCACGGGCACGCCCAGCGCAGCGGTTTTGACAGCGTTGGAGTAGGCGACCACCCCCCCGGCGATGTACTCCGACGATCCCGGCCGCTCGGTAATTCGAGCCGCCAGGAGGCCGCCGGTGCACGATTCGGCGAGCCCAATTAACCGTCCCCGCAGCAGACCGGCCACCTGATCGTCCAACGTGCTGCCGTCGGTGGAAAAGATCTGGTCGGCGTGACGGTCGACAATTGCCTCGCTCAACGCCTGACTAACCGACTCGGCCTCGGGGCGGTGACGGATATCGATGACCAGTTCACCGAGCCGGACACAGGTGGTGATCTCCAGCGGCCTAATGTCCAGTGACCGTCCCACCTCACGTAGCGTCGCCGCGATCTCCGACTCGGGCAGGCCGAATAGCCGGAGCTGCCGGGACTCATAGGGTTGGATCGCCGACAGCATCGACCGAACTGCCGGGGCGACCAGGGCAGCGGGCCACATCGTCTGCAACTCGGTCGGCGGCCCCGGGAGCACCATCACCGTGGGGCCGTCCGAGATCGAAACCACCAAACCGGGCGCGGTTCCCACCGGGTCGAGCACGTACGCACCTCTCGGCACCATTGCCTGCTTACGATTGGCCACGCGCAGAGCGTCTGGGTCGAACTTCGACAGCCGAGCGAACCCGGCCACGATTTCGGCGATGCGACGCTCCATCGCAGTGTCGAGTTCCAACGGCATTCCGGCGAATTCCGCGACGACCTCGGCGGTCACGTCATCGGCGGTCGGCCCCAACCCACCACTTGTCACTATCAGCTCGACGTGTTGTTCCGCGAGGAAGTGCAACGCAGCGGTGAGATCCGCCGGGCGATCTCCGACGCACAACACATGCGCCACTTCTAACCCAAGCTCGGCCAACCGCTGCGCCAACCAGGGACCGTTGCGATCGGCGACAAGGCCGCTCAGCATCTCGGTGCCGGTGACCAGGATTCCCGCTCGAAGGCTGTTGTCTCGGTTGCTCACGTCCATACCTGAAACCTACGGGCGCCCGGCACGGCGTCCCCATCCGGACCCGTGGAGTTCGGTTCTGGTCGAGACCTCGGGCTGGTTCACCCCTTTGCGTGAGAACGGGCGCAACAGCCGCCAGGAAATCCATTCGGCAAGCTGCACTACCGCCACGATCACAGCGGGCGGGATAATCACAGGCACTGCCGGGGCTGTGCACAACGATCGAAGCCCTGCCCGATGCCGATGGGTTGCACCGTCATACGGCTACTTGGCCTGTGGCAACGTGCTGGACCCTCGCCGGCCGGCGGAAGGCGGCGGCACAACGGGGCCGATGTCGCCGTCGGGCGCCTCATCCACGTCGACGATCACGGGGGCATGATCGCTCGGTCCGGTGCCCTTGCGGGCCAGGCGGTCCACCCATGCCGCCTTCGCCCGATCGGCCACGCCGGCGGAAGCAAGCACCAGGTCTATCCGCATACCCAGGTTCTTGTGGAACATTCCGGCTCGATAATCCCAATAGGTGAATATCTGCTCCTCGGGCCACCGATCCCGCACCACATCACGTAAACCGATCGCCTGTAGTTCCGACAGCGCGGCCCGTTCCGGTGGCGTAACGTGCGTCTGACCGACGAAGGCCTTCGGGTCGAAGACGTCGGCGTCGGTGGGGGCAATGTTGATGTCGCCACAGACGGCCGCCGCGGCCGGACCCGCCGCGACCTCGGCTCGAAGCGCCGCCAGCCACTCCAACTTGTAGCGATAGTGCTCGGAGTTCGGACTCCGACCGTTCGGCACGTACACCGAGTGCACCCGGATGCCGCCACATGTGGCCGACACCGCCCGCGCCTCCGGATGCGGAAAGCCGGGCGCGCTGGCGATTCCGGGCATCACATCGTCCAGGCCCACCCTGGAGAGGATCGCCACCCCGTTCCATTGCAGCTCCCCGTGCAGGGCAATCGCATAATTGCGGCGCTCGAGCTCCTCGCCGAGCAACTCGACGAAGGCCTCATTGGGGAGTTTGGTCTCCTGTAAGCAGACGACGTCAGGTTGCCGCTGATCCAGCCAAGGCAACAGCCGTGGCATCCGCTGTTTGACAGAATTGACGTTCCAGGTCGCTAGCCGCATCGTTATACGATAGCCGTGGACTACCAAGCATTCTGCCCATTGTTAGGGCCACGATCCAATCCCTGTGACACACCTACCGTTAGGCTGACCGGATGACGATCGGCCGTCCCCCGCTTGCCGAGGCCCTCAACCTGGCTCCTCATCCTGAGGGCGGCTGGTATCGCCAAACCTGGTCAACCTCGGTACGTAGTCACCCCGCCGGCTATCCCGGTGAGCGGGCTACCGCTACCGCGATCTACTTCCTGCTCAACCCCGGCGA
>DATATO010000109.1:0-4475 GCA_036268755.1 Mycobacteriales bacterium
CTGGTTACCGTTGAGGATGCCCGGGTTGCCACCGTTCTCCTGGGAGACGCTGTCGCCGCCCCAGTTGTCGCCCGAAGCGCTCTTGCTCACCGCGTGGGCGGAACCGTCGCCGGAACCGAGGCCCTGGGCGTCGCCAACGAGGGTGGCGCCAACGCCGTTACCCGAAACGTTGATGGGCACCTGGATGTCATCAATGGAGGCCTGGTTGGAGTTCAGGACGCCCGGGTTGCCACCGGCGTGCTGGGTGGTCTGGTCGGCGTTCGCGGCGGCAGCACCGGCGAGAACGATTCCACCAGCAACGGCGCTAACCTGCAGGCTGCGCTTGATCCACTTGTTCATTTAAGTATGTACCTTTCACATGTTATGAGTGTTCTAGCTGAGAAATCGATGTCTAAACCGACTTCCCGGTGAGCGGCACTCGAGACGAGGAACTCCCGAAAACCGTCCCGCTCGGGGATAAACCGAAGAACACCGCACCGGGCACCCGCATCAAGCGAGCCCGTGGTGGAGCTTGCGTTCCACATTCTCACCGGCGCCGATTGCTCGGCGGGCGAGATGGCCAAGTAAGTGCTAACTCTCTCGACCTATGGCGGCTGGCCTACCTGCGACTCACGGAAGCGGCGTTAACCGCACCTTATGATCGCGAGGCCGTAGCCGCACTCATTTATCCCAACGAGAAGCTCGTCGATTGGTTACGACCTTCGACAAAGTTTTTCCGAAAAATTCTCGAAGTGACATATATGAGCACGTAAACCGGCATTTATCCGATCGTAAAAATCGAAGCAAATGCGACGCGGCTGCCGCCTGGAAAGTTCATCGACGTCCTACCGCGAATGCCAACGCCCACGACCTACGGGGAACGTGCTCACATAGCACCGTCCGGAAGAATGGTCTATTGCAACCGATATTGCAAGTTAAAGAGATTGTCGGCGTGGCGAAGCCGGAATTGACTAGCGGCTGTTTAAGCCGGACATAGAGGGTCTCCTAAACGGCAATTAGGCGCCGGCGCTCATGTCCACAAAGCGGCTGAAGTGCCCCTGGAAGGCGACGGTTATCACATCGGTGGGGCCATTTCGATGCTTGGCCACGATGAAATCCGCCTCACCGGCCCGGGCAGATTCCTTTTCGTAATAGTCGTCGCGATGCAACAGGATCACCATGTCGGAGTCCTGCTCGATGCTTCCCGACTCTCGAAGATCAGCAAGCTGGGGGCGCTTGTCCGTACGTTGCTCCGGACCACGGTTGAGCTGACTCACCGCGATCACCGGAACGTCCAACTCTTTGGCCAGCAGCTTCAATCCACGAGAGAGCTCGGCGACTTCCTGCTGACGGCTCTCCACTCGCCGGGAAGATCCCATCAGTTGTAGATAGTCCAAGACTATGAGCCGAAGGTCGTGCTGTTGCTTAAGCCTGCGCGCCTTGGCCCGGATTTCCATCATCGTCATATTGGGAGAATCGTCGATGAATAACGGGGCCTCACTGACCTCACCAATACGCCGGGCGAGCTTGGTCCATTCGTCTTCCGACAACCGGCCGGAACGCAGGTGGTGCAGCGGTACCCGGGCCTCCGCGGACAACAGCCGCATGGTGATCTCGATCTTGCTCATTTCGAGACTGAAGATCACCGCTGGGAGACTGTTCTTGATGGCGGCCGAGCGCACCACGTCGAGGGACATAGTGGACTTGCCCAAACCAGGACGCGCGGCCACCACGATGAGTTGGCCGGGATGTAAGCCGTTGGTGAGGTTGTCGAGATCGGTGAATCCGGTGGGAACGCCGCTCATCACCCCGCCGTGGGCACCAATCGTCTCGATCTCGTCCATCGCGGGCTGCAACAGATCACCCAGCGGCGTGTAGTCCAGGCTGGTCCGGCGCTCGGTTACGTCATATATGGCCTGTTGCGCCCGATCCACGACGCCGTCGACATCGCTACCGCCCTGGCGGGCCGCGCCATATCCGAGCTGCACGATGCGAGTGCCGGCCTCGACCAGCCGGCGAAGGACAGCACGCTCGGCAACTATCCGCGCGTAATACGCCGCGTTGGCCGCTGTGGGCACGAGGGAAATCAGCGTGTGCAGGTACGGGGCGCCGCCGATTCGCATAAGGTCGCCGCGATCCGCCAACGCTGCGGCAACGGTGACTGGATCGGCCGGCTCACCGCGGGCATATAGGTCGAGGATGATGTCGAAGATGGTGGCGTGCGCCGGTCGATAGAAATCGGTCACTCGCAGCAGCTCAACGACATCGGCGATGGCGTCCTTGGACAACAGCATGCCACCTAGCACGCTTTGCTCTGCGGCGACATCCTGCGGCGGCGTGCGATCGAGGTCCGACGGCGGCTGCGCCGAAACCGATCGAGCGTCGTCGACTATCGTCACCTGTTCCCCCTACACCTGCCCCGACAAACACACGGACAAGGCTGAAACCGACCTACCAGCAAAATCCGGGCACAACCACTACGCCAATCGCTAACTGATCAATACCAGCAGGCCACGACAAGACAGTCGTAGATGGCAGGGCTGTGACCCTACGACTGAACACCACCGGACACAAATCGACCTGTGGACAAGGTTGTGGATTGCCTTGGGATTAAGGGGTCACAGCCGTGTATGGCATGTGTACATGCTGGGGATAACCTGTGTACTAAGGAAAAAATCAGCACGTTTACCAGCAAAAATGTAATCCACTAGCTGTGGATAAGATTTTCTCGCTACTTTTGTGGGACTACGTTCAGCGAGAACTGCGCCTTGACATCCGGGTGCAGGGCAACGGTAGCGCTGTAATGCCCCGTGCTCTTGATCGGGCTGGTGAGCTGAACGCGTCGCTTGTCCAACTTCGGCCCACCGGCGGCAAGCACCGCCTCGGCAACGTCGGCGGTGGTGACGGCGCCATAGAGCCTGCCACCCTCGCCGGCGCGAACCTTGAGGTCGATCGAAAGCTCCCGAAGTTGGTTGCCGGTCTGCCGGGCATCGTCGAGGTTCTGAATCTCACGAGCCTCCCGAGACCGCTTTAGCTGGTCGGCGTCCTTGGCCGCGCCGCGTGTGGCGATGACAGCAAGCTTCTGCGGTAGGAGATAATTGCGGCCGTAGCCGTCTTTCACGTCGACCACATCGCCCGCGAGCCCCAGGCCCGCAACCTCGTGGGTAAGAATGAGCTTCACGTTCTAGTTCCTAAGTCTGCTTAATTTGCGTAGAAGAAGAGCCGGCGTGCGCTTAGCGAGGAGAGCTAGTGTAGGCGAGCAGCGCCATCTCGCGCGCATTCTTGATCGCAGCCGCAATTTGACGCTGCTGCTGATTGGTGACACCGGTAACCCGACGGGCCCGAATCTTGCCGCGGTCGGAGATGAACTTGCGCAGCAGGTTGGTGTCTTTCCAGTCAATGTAGGTGACACCCGCAGCGTCTAGCGGGTTGGCCTTCTTCTTGATCGGCTTACGCTTCTCGGCCTTAGGAGGCGTTTTGGAACTCACATCAAACTCGCTTCTTAGTGTCGCGAACTACTTATCGTCTTAGGACTTGCTGGGAGGAAGAACCGGATTAGAACGGCGGCTCGTCCGAAGCGGCACTGGTGCCACCAGATGCAGGCGTGGCGGCCGCCCACGGGTCATCGTTGCCGCCACCGGAGTTTCCGCTGAAGCCACCGCTACGGGCCACTTTGTTGATCTTGGCGGTCGCACTGCGCAACGACGGGCCGACCTCGTCAACCTCTACCTCGAAAACTGTGCGCTTCTCGCCCTCACGCGTCTCGTACGAGCGCTGCTTCAGACGACCTTGCACGATCACTCGAGTGCCGCGTTGCAACGACTCGGCGACATTTTCTGCTGCTTGGCGCCAAATGTTGCAGGTCAGAAATAGCGACTCGCCGTCTTTCCACTCGTTCGTCTGACGATCGAACGTGCGGGGCGTGGACGCTATCCGGAATTTGGCAACCGCCGCACCGCTCGTGGTGAAACGAAGCTCGGGGTCGTCAACAAGATTGCCTACAAGGGTGATGCCCGTATCGCCTGCCATTGCATTCCTCGCTTAACGCTGATCGGGGCGAATGACTTTGGTCCGTATAACCGACTCATTCAGCTTCAGCTGACGATCCAGCTCGCTCACCGCGGCCGGCGCCGCCGACAGCTGCATGACGGCGTAAATACCTTCGTATTTTTTATTAATTTCGTATGCCATGCGGCGTCGTCCCCAGATGTCGATGCTGTCCACAGCACCGCTGGACTCATCGATCACCGTAAGAAAACTTTTTAGCGAGGGTTCAATAGTGCTCGACTCCAGCTCCGGGTCGAGGATCACCATGACCTCGTAATGACGTAAAGACATAACCCCACCTCCTATGGACTTAACGGTCACGGAAATTCCGTGACAAGAGGGTTGCCGCGTGCAACGGCCCGTACTACGTCAGTAGCCGAGTTAGCTTAACAGCAGGAAAGATTGATCCGCTCGGCGGCCGGCCCACGGTCAGGGACGTCATTGAGGGG
>DATATO010000110.1:0-5458 GCA_036268755.1 Mycobacteriales bacterium
ACTGCGCTGAACAGCAGGGACTGCGCAATCGGGTAGCCCTTGGCCACCAGAATGAGCGGCACGAGCGTGCCAAACCCGTAGTAGCCCCACGTTTGCAGCAGGTGGAACACCGCCATCATCAGCGTGCGACGACGGTAGGGCGCGACGAACAGAGTGCGCAGCCTGGTGTCGGCGGGTGGGGCGACCTGCTCGGCGACCGGCTTTGGCAACACGCTGCCTTCCGCCCGGGCCTGCTCTTCGAATCGCTTCACGACGACGTCGGCCTCCTTGGCGCGTCCGACCGATTCCAGCCACCGTGGTGACTCCGGCAATGCGGTCCGTAGCAGGAAAACGAGCACAGCACCGAGGGCGCCGAGAGCGAACATCCAGCGCCAACCCGCTATCCCCAGCGGTGCGGCCGGCACCAGCCAACGGGCGACGAACCCCGCCGCGGGAACACCTAAGAACCCCAACGTGTACGCCCACGCCGTGTATCTGCCTCTTAGACGTGGCGGCAGCAGGTCACTGAGGTAGGTGTCAGACACCGACGGCTCGGCGCCGATGCCGATCCCGGCCAGCAGCCGCGTCACCACCAGCATCACCGGACCGACACTGAACGCCCCCAGCAGAGAGAACACCGAGTACATCCCGAGGCTGATCAGGAATGCGCGACGGCGCCCGAGCCGATCTGCCAACCGGCCCAGTGTCAACGCACCGAGGAACATGCCGGCGAACGCCGAAGACAACAGCAGCGGTAATAACGACTTGCTCAGATGAAAGTCCTTGCCGAGCACACTGCCCAGCACGCCCGCCAGGAAGATCTCGTAAAAGTCGAAGAACAGCCCGAGCCCAATCGCGACGACCGCCCACCGATGCTGCCCGGTGATCGGTAACCGGTTCATCCGAGCGGCGCAGTCGAGGTATTCGGTCGCCTCGCCGGTAGACCCCCCGGCCGCACGCCGGGCGGAAACGAAGTGGGCACGCATGGGCAGCTCCTCACGGGCGGCTAAGTTAGCTGAACGCTATCAGGCATCGAATACAATGAGGAACCTTGAGCCTCGAACTGGGCGCGGCTACAGTGGCGACGTGAACGACTGCCAAAACCGACTCCTGTCGTTCATCAAGCGAGCCGAACAAGCTACCCAGGCGGCCAAGGAACGCGCCGTACGCGCTGAGAAGCTGACCACCGCCCAGTACAACGTCCTGCTCGTGCTCAGCCACTCACCAGGCATCACCGCTTCCGAACTCGCTCGTCGGTGCTTCGTCACCGCCCAGACGATGAGCAGCGTCCTCGCCCGGCTGATAGAGCACGGCCTAGTCTCCCGCACCGCCCACCCACGTCACAAGGGCGTTCTGGAAGCCACTGTCACCCCCGCCGGCCAGTACGTTCTGGACCTCAGCGACCGACGCGTCGAAACAGTCGAAGCCGCCCTGACCGCCGCCCTCAGCTCGGCAGAGCAGGACCAGCTACGTGACCTCCTAGCCCGCTGCGTCACCGCAGCCGGACAGGTCACATTGGCCCGTGAAGAACACAATCCGGCCGCGGCCGGATTGGCGTGAGGGCAAGAACAGACAAGCTCACCTTCAACCAGCCTAGTTGTCGACGGCGCCAGCCCGGCAATGTTGCTCAGGTATGCCCGGACCGGCTTCGCGGCCAGCTCGCCGATCACGTCGTCGTGGGGGGGGGGGGCGGCGAACTGCGCTAGGTCGCCGCGGTAGGCGCGGTCGGCCCATTGTGTTCCGGCCGAGGAACTCGAATTCATGGGACGCCGGGCCGCGCTACGGCTTCCCGGTCACCAGCTCCTACGGCATGGTGGAGGTCACTTGCAGGGATGAGCGGAGGAGTAGCCAGTGGTGTTCAGATCGAGGGATACAACCGTCCAGGAGCCAGGGTGGGCCTGGCTATGGGTCCCTGGCGTATGGACAACCGACACGAAAGAAACTGCCCAATGGTCGGAGAGGGTGTTCAGCTCGGCAGGTGGGGCGCGCGCCTCCTTGGAGCAGTTCCTGAATCAGCAAGACGACAACAACTCTGGCAGCGCCGAGGCGGCCCGTGCGCTGGGAGCCAGCGGAACACCCCGCGAGGTGGTCATGTACTACCACGACGATTCATATCCCTATGCGTGTGTGATCTACGAAGTCAAACGCGGTGATCGTCCGTGGGCCGAAGGCTTGGTGCATTTTTCGGTGTGGAAGGCGGTGAAGTACGAGGATCGTTTCAAGCTGAGGTCCAGCTACACCACGCCGACGATCTGGAACGACTCCGACGCGAGTTCCGTTTATGTCCCGCAAACCGGCCGCAGCAAACCGTCTGCAGGCTGGCCGAAAGTCACGGACGTCTTGGGACGCATCTTCAACGGCGGCTCAGGGCAATGACCTGTTGCGAGTCCAACATCATCAGGCGTTTCCACCTCATTTCGACGATCGACTTTGCCATCAGCTTCAGCTACACCCTGTGGCCCAGAAAACCGCGGCGCAAAGCCGCTTAATCCTGGGAATGCGCGAGCTCGTGTATTCGTTACGGCATATCGAAGCACACGCCATGGGGGAGTAGCTATATGCCGATAACCGCCACACCGTCATCCACCTTTTCGATCGGTGGCGATCTGACCGTCAATCGTCTGGGTTACGGCGCGATGCAGCTGACCGGCCCGGGCGTCTGGGGCGAACCGGCGGACCGGGACAACGCCGTCCGGGTCGCTCGGCACACCGTGGAACTCGGAATCAATTTCATTGATACGGCCGACTCATACGGTCCCGGGGTCAGCGAGGAGATCCTCGCTGAGGCACTGCACCCATACCCGGACAACCTGATCATCGCCACTAAGGCCGGCCTAGCCCGTACCGGACCGGGGGAATGGCCGCCGCTCGGGCGACCCGAATACCTGCGACAGCAGGCCGAGCTGAGCTTGCGGCGGCTTCGCCTGGACCGCATCGACTTGTTCCAACTCCACCGGATCGACCCGCAGGTTCCGCTGGAGGACCAATTGGGCGCGCTGCGGCTGCTGCAGGAGACCGGCAAGATTCGTCACATCGGTTTGTCCGAGGTGACCGTGGATCAGCTCAATGCCGCCCGCAACATCGTTGACGTGGTGAGTGTGCAGAATCTCTTCAACGCCACTACCAAGCAGTCCGAGGACGTGCTGGAATACTGCCAGCGCGAGAACCTCGCCTTCATTCCCTGGTTCCCGATTGCCAGCGGGCGACACGCCGGCTCGGACAGTCCGATAGCCGAGGTCGCCCGTGAGGTCGGCGCGAGCCCGAGTCAGGTCTCGCTGGCCTGGTTGCTGTATCGGTCGCCGGTGATCCTGCCCATCCCCGGAACCAAGTCGATGCAGCACCTGGAGGAGAACGCAGCCGCTGGGGGAGTCACGCTCACCCAGGAGCAGTTCGATCGGATCTCCGCCCTGGCCTAGCCGTCGGTTGGCTCAGGCGTTCATCGGGCGGGGGCCGAGATGAGCCCTCGCTTGGTGAACACCTTTTGGCGATGACCCGCATTGAATGCCTTGGCACGGGCTACCACAATGTGGGAAGTTCGGTGCGCACTAGAGTACTGCCGTGAATCAGCCACACGATCCGTCGTGGTATCCGCAGCAGCCTGTACCTCCCTATGGCGGAGGTGACCAGCCGCACGGCCAGCCTCAGCCCTCGCCGTACGGCCCACCGGCGCCGCCATATGAGCCGCTTCAGGCATACAACCCACAATGGAATCAGCAGGCACCGCCCCCACCAGCTAGGCGCGGCAAGCTGGGCCTATGGATCGGCATTGCGGCCGCAATCATTGTTATAGCGTTGGTCGCCGGTGTCTCGATCGCCGTATCACATTCGAGTGCTGCCGGTGGAGCTCAAGCCTATCAAGGACGGGCGTTTCTACGTGGGTAACCAGGAATTGCTCTTCGCGTTCCAGGAGGCGCGTCTCGACTCCCTCAAGTTCTTTTTCACCTACCACTTTGGGCCTGGGCAGGGAAATAAGGCCACCTACTATCTCGACTCGAAAACCCTGCTCCCCTGTGTTCGTCCGTACCGAATCGACACCAATGATCACACGCCGCTGTCCTACGATTTTCCCAAGGAGTTCGAGGCTGCACCCTAGGCCGCTTCGCTTATGGCGCGGGAGAGTCGGCCTCGCTATTGGTCGTCCAGAGCGGCGGCAATGGCGTTGCGGCAGGCATCGGCCAAGGTCGTGACACTGGTAAACGGTCGGTCACACAGTTCCAACACCGTGAGTAAAGACTCCGCAAACTCGGCAGCCAATCGGCTCGGTTCCGCAGCCGCCTCTGCCACAAGCTGGGCGTGGATTTGTTCGATGCGTGCTCGGACCGTCGTGGGCTCGGGCACGTCGGCATTTCCGACGGCCATGCGATTGGCCAGTTCAGTGGCGAGTAACTGCGCCGGGCGGCTGTCCGGTTCGGGATGTAGGTAGGTTCCCGTCGTGGTCAGCGAGGCGTGTTGCAGGTGCTCCTGCACATCGCGTCCGGTGAGACCGAGCTGATGTAGCGCGGTGCCGGAGGTGTGGCGTAGCGAGTGGGGGACCAGCTCGTCTGCGTGGGGGATGCCCGCGGCGCGCGCAATCGACCGAAGACTGAGGCTGAAATTCTCGCCGTCGACGGCTTTGTTGCCGTCACGCCCGTCGACGGGAATCGACGCGAATAGCGGGGCGGCCGGATCCAGGTTCGCGACGGAAACGCCGAGCCGCTCGGCGCGGGCCGCCAGGTAGGAGCCGAGCACGGTCAGTGCCTGATCCGGCAGGATCGCTTCCTGATCCTCGGCGTGGCCCTTGAGGTGGTAGCGCAGCAGCCGCTGACCGCCGTTATCGATCAGCGAGCCCACCCGCGCCTCGAGCAGTGCCCCGCTCCGCAGCCCAGTCGTCACCCCCACCCAGACGATCGCGGCCGTACGCATCGCCGTCTCGCGGCGCCGTCCCTGCTTACCCGTCGCCGATTCCACGGCGGTACGCAACACGATCGCAGTTTGATCGAGGCTGAGGTACCGCGTCTTCGAGGTGCGCCGCGTCCGCTTGGGTTTCCTCGCCCGGGCGCAGGGGTTGTTCACCGACAGCTCGTCCGCCAAATACCGATACCAGGCGCTGACCGCGGCGATGCGCACCTCGATAGTGCCGGGGGAGTTGCCGACCCGCGCTAGACCGGCCGTCCAGTCGTCGATATCCGCGGCGCGAGCGGTGAGGGGATCCAGCTGCTGGCCGAGGCAGTACTCCAGCCACAACCGCAGCGCCAACCGGTAGGAGCCCGCCGTGTGGACGCTGGCCTCACCGCACTTAGTCAGCCATAGTGCGGTCATTCCGCGCACGTGATAGCGCTCGCCGGGCACCGGGACCGGCAAGGTCGTGCGGATCGCACTGCGCAGATCGGCGGGCAGCGACTCCAGGGCGGAACCGGCAGTTTGCTCGATCCGGACGGGTTGGGGAACCAACGAACGCATCGGCGAGGCCATAGCGGCCCAGCCTACTTGTGCTGCGGAG
>DATATO010000111.1:0-15919 GCA_036268755.1 Mycobacteriales bacterium
TCTCAGGATGCGATTCGGCTATGATGCCATTTCCCCGGAGAATGTCCGCGCTGTCTAATATCGCGGTCGTGACCGGAATCGCCCCGCACATCATTCCCTCAATAAGCGCAAGCGAGTATGTCTCTCCGAAAGAGGACGTCAGGGCAACTATATCCGAGGCAGAGTACACAGCCTCCATATCGCGTCTGATGGAAAGTAGATTGATTCTCTCCGCTAGCTCCGAGCGGTTAGAAAAAATTTCCCATATACTCCGCACAATGTCCGGATTTTCACTGCTCATACCGGCGCCGCACATAATAATCCGAGCATTAGGTGTCTTTTCAAGAAATAACCTGGCACTCCGCAAAAAAAGCGGCACGTTTTTCATCGCGTCGTAGCGAGCAGCCAACACCACGACTGTAGCGTCGGCAGGAATCTCAAGCTCCCGTCTCACTTCTGCGGCACGGTAAGGGTCAAACCTAAACCGTGACAAGTCAACACCGTTGGTGACAACGTGCAGTTTCTCTTCTGGAATTCCTGCCGCATGATATGCCTCTTTAGCCGACTGTGAGCAGCAGATACAAGCGGTCACTTTTCCAGAAAAAATTGCCCGCCGCAGCTCTTTTAGAGCCGGCCCTTGATTTTCAGGATCTGAACGATGCAGGCATGTTATAACGGGCTTGCCCTGTGTGTCTGCCTGGTTGACAAGGTGCAGCGGCTGCTCTTTGAGTGAGAGAATGACATCGGCCGTCTGAGCGTACTGCTCAAAACGCATGAGCTCCGACCGCGTAAAGCGTGCAGAATTTGATTTTTTCTTCAGATATGGTCGTAATGAGTCAACAACAATTCCGGTCTGGGTGAGAGCCCGGTAACAGGCGTCGTTCTTCATCCGCTGAACGGTAGCTTCTCGGCGCACAACCTCGTTAATACTCAGTACAAAATTTTGATTTTGTCTTTCCTGTAGGCCTATCAAAACTTCGCTGTGCAGAATTCTGGCTCCTCCAGTGAAGAAACCTTCATAAACCGAAAAAATGCGCATGCTTCTTGCCACGTTCACCCCCGAAAGCGCTTATCTACCGATCAGTAGTCAGAGCACTGTATACCGGACTAACCGATAGCGAGTCATCCTTTCGGCCAAGAAACATAAAATTTACGTAGTTTCATGAACCGCCAGAAAACCGCGAAGCACACCCTGGATTGGGACCAAAAACAGGTTATTGCCGGGAGGCCTTATGAAGCCCCTCGTCAATTGTGCCGAGAAACTCCTGTGTGGACAGCCACGGTGTTTCCGGGCCCACCAGCACCGCCAGATCTTTGGTCATCCGGCCGGATTCAACGGTATCGATACAGACGCGCTCGAGCGTGTGAGCGAAACCCGTTACCTCGGGCGTGCCGTCCAATTCCCCGCGGTGGGCAAGCCCACGAGTCCAGGCGAAAATAGACGCGATCGGATTGGTAGAGGTCTGCTCCCCGCGCTGGTGCGCACGGAAATGGCGGGTAACGGTGCCGTGAGCCGCCTCGGCCTCCACCGTCTTACCGTCCGGCGTCATCAGGACACTGCTCATCAGGCCCAGTGACCCAAAGCCCTGCGCCACAACGTCGGACTGCACGTCACCGTCGTAGTTCTTGCAGGCCCAGACGAAACCGCCCTCCCACTTCAGGGCGGCGGCGACCATGTCGTCGATCAGCCGGTGCTCGTAGGTGATGCCGGCCTGCTCAAATTCGGCTTTGAACTCGGTCTCGAAAACCTCGGCAAAGATGTCCTTGAATCGGCCGTCGTAGGCCTTGAGGATGGTGTTCTTAGTAGAGAGGTACACCGGGTAGTTACGGAGCAGCCCATACCGCAGCGAGGCACGTGCGAAATCACGGATCGAGTCATCGAAGTTGTACATGCCCAGGGCCACACCGGAGCCGGTGAATTTGGCGACCTCGATCTCAATCGGCTCACCCGCATCGTCGGGCGTGTAGCTGATGGTGAGAGTGCCCGGACCGGGAACGGTGAAGTCGCTCGCGCGGTACTGGTCGGCGTGAGCATGGCGCCCCACGATGATCGGCTTGGTCCAGCCGGGGATGAGCCGCGGCACGTTGGACATGATGATCGGCTCGCGGAAGATGACGCCGCCCAGGATGTTGCGGATAGTGCCATTGGGGGAACGCCACATCTTCTTGAGGCCGAACTCGGCGACCCGCGCCTCATCCGGGGTGATGGTCGCGCATTTGACGCCGACGTTGTGCTCCGCGATGGCCTTAGCGGCGTCAACGGTCACCTGATCATCGGTGGCGTCGCGATGTTCGATCGACAGGTCGTAGTAGCGGAGATCAATATCGAGATAGGGCTCGATGAGCTGCTGCTTGATAAATGACCAGATAATATGGGTCATTTCGTCGCCGTCAAGCTCAACGACCGGCTGGGTAACCTTGATCTTGCTCATGTCTCTCCCTACGTCTTTCGCTACTTCTCTACGTAACGGCATTTTGTGCCGCAATGCCGCCTGAGCCCGAGGCCGGCGGCCTCGGGCTAAGAGAGCATTGCGGCACAAAATGCCGAAGGGACCTAGGCTTCCAAACCTAGGTTCGCCTACAGCGCGGCAACGTCGGCCTGCTTACCCCGGACCGCCGCTGCGGCCTGGTGTAGCGCGGCCAACTCGCTGTCGGAGAGTTCGGTCTCTACCACGCGCGTGACTCCACCGGAGCCGAGCTCCGCCTGCACGCCCAGGTACACACCCGAGATGCCGTACTGGCCGTCCACCCAGGCACACACCGGCATGACCTCCCCAGAGTCAGTGGCGACGGCCTTTGCCATGCGCGCCGCCGCAGCCGACGGAGCAAAGTACGCCGAGCCGGTCTTCAATAATGCGATAACCTCGGCGCCGCCGTTGCGGGTGCGCGTGACGAGCTCCTCGATTGAGGCCGCGTCCAGCACGCTCGCCAGCGGCTGGGTGGACCCGTCGATCGTCACCGTGCACTGCGACGGCACGGGCACCATAGTGTCGCCGTGAGAGCCCAGGGTGAGAGTCTTGACCGCAGCGATCGGCAGGTTCAGCTTCTCGGCTACGAAGTGGCTGAACCGAGCGGTGTCGAGCATGCCGGCCTGGCCGAGCACACGTTCCCGCGGAAATCCGGTGACCTGAGCGGCCAGGGCCGTCATCTCATCAAGCGGGTTGGAAACGACGATCACGACCGCGCTGGGGGAATGCTTGGCAATCTGCTCGCTGACCTGGCGCACGATTTTGGCATTGACCTCGAGTAGGTCCATGCGGCTCATGCCCGGTTTACGGGGAAGCCCCGCGGTAATGACGACCACATCGGAGCCGGCGGTCGCCTCATATCCCGAACCGTCGGAACCGGTAGTGGCACCGATGACGGTGGTCTCGAAACCCTCGACGGGGCGAGATTGGTTGAGGTCGAGCGCGATACCCTCGGGCTTTCCCTCGACGATGTCGGTAAGAACAACGGTGTCGAAGATGTCGTACTCCGCAAGCCGCTGTGCAGTGGTGGAACCGTAGAAACCGGCGCCCACAACCGTAACTTTTCCACTCATACTGTTATCTACTCCTTCTACCGCTATACCACCTCACGAGCAAGATGGGTCACGAACGAAAGGCTACGCGCCGCGAGCTACCGGCCGGTATCGAGGCCGTGGCGGCGGCAACCTCCCAACCGGCACCACCGGGATCAGATCGCTTGTGTGGAGAGGAAGCGGCCGGTGCATTTGGATGCCGGGCACCCTGTAGCATGGGTTGGAGCATTTCTTCGCGCGTAACTGCAAGCACAATGCCAGGCGACCGCCAAGCGACATTGCCAAGGCACAGCAGCTACGCAGTTACCCACAAAACGTCGTAGAGGGCTTGGGGTTTACGCAGGCCTTACCAGCATGGAGAAGTAGTGGCAGAGAGCAGCACGAAGACCAAGGCTAAGGGCATTCGCAGGCGCAAGCAGGTCAAGCGTTCGCGTGCGCTCAACACGCCATTGACCCCCAAGAGCGTCAAGTATTTCGAGAAGCGCCCCTACCGGCCCGGTCTGCACGGCCGCCGCCGCCGCACTGCGAGCGACTACAGCCTTCGGTTGCACCAGAAGCAGCTGCTGCGCGAGCAGTACAACATGAGCGAGAAGCAGCTGAAGCGCGCCTTTGACGAGGCGGTGCGGATGGACGGCAAGACCGGCGACAACCTGATTGCCGTCCTGGAGAGCCGCCTAGACGCCACGGTGTTGCGTGCCGGCTTCGCCCGCACCATCTACCAAGCGCGTCAGATGGCCAGCCACAAGCACTTCACGGTCAACGGCACGCGCGTGAACATTCCGTCCTACCGTCTGCAGCCGGGCGATGTGGTCGAGGTTCACGAAAAGAGCCGCAGCAAGGACCCGTTGGTTCTGGCCTCGCAGGGCGCTTACGCCGGCGAGGGTCCGAGCGTGCCGTACCTGGACGTGCAGCGCGAGTCGGTCCGACTCGTTGTGCTGCGCGCCCCGGCCCGCGACGAGGTTCCCGTGATCTGCAACGACCAGCTCGTGGTCGAGTACTACTCGCGTTAAACGCGATCGATTGGCAGGGAATCGGCCCGGACACTTAGGTGTCCGGGCCGATTGTTATTTCTATGCTGACTTACTCGCCTGAAGCAGGCTGCGCAGTTGGTCAGGACTCATCGGCGCGGGATTTGGGAACTCGGCTCGCTATCGACGCGTGGCGCCTCTACCTGTCCACGGGGTGTTTCCACCGAGGGACGGCCGTGCCAAACGACGCGGCGTTGCTCGCGATTGTCCCGCCTCGGCCAAGGCAGCCAAGGCCTCCGTCGCACCCGGTGGAAGTCGCAGCAGTGTGCCTTGCCCGGCGACCGAAGTCATGCGACCTGGCAGCCCCAATACCTTATGATCTTTGCGCAACTCATCGGACCGGGCCACCAGCCACGACGCGTTCAGCGCTGCGTCTCCAACTGCCCCAAGCGGCGCGGCCGACTCGACGCTGAATACCTGATTGGGGCGCTCAGTAGGACCGAGCGACCATTCCGGGGAACCGTCCGACCGTCGTTGCCCGGCTACGAAATTTCCGGCCGGGTCGACTGCCACGACGTACAGCCGAAGTTTCTCCCTCGCCTCGGTGGAAGCGCCCAGGGCACCCTGTAACCGTTCTTCGGCATCCTGCCACGGCAGGCGGGGATCGAGAGTAAGTTCCCGCAGGGGTTCAAAGCCGGTACGGCCACCGGCCTTTACCGCATAGGACGCGTCGTACGGGGCGATCAGCTGGGCGGCCCCAATATCCGGTGACCGGCCGAGCACCAAAAAGGTGCTGCCCATGGCATCTTCCGGCGGCCTGGGACCCATCACCTTGGAATATGGTCCGAGCAGTTGCCAGCTTCTCTCGAGCAGCTGCGAGGGGGCTAAGGGGCCTCGTGGGCCTTGTGGATCCAGCCCGCTGAGGCCGGCACAGAGACTGCGGGCGTGGGTAGGGAAGTCGCCTCTCCAGGCCGATTCGGGCAGGCTCGACGCGGACGGGTCGGCTGACGGCTCGAAAGGCCACCACTGCGGAGCCTGATCGGGCGGCGCAACCCAGACTCTGCCGCCCAGCAGCCCCTGCCCGACGATATCGCCGGCCACCCCGCCGTAGACGTGGAACAGCCCCGTTTTCTGGCCCGGCCGCCGCGTAGCCTGCCTGATGTCCTCGCCCACCGGCAGTCGGGTCTCACGGCCACCCTGACCGAGCCTGACCCACTCTGCCCGGGCACCGTCGAGCGCGGCAATCGGTTCATTCGACGGGAGGCCGGTGGCATCTAGGGGGAACAGTGCAGTGCCGCTGTAATCGGTCGGCCATGGGGACATTGCACACCTTCAGGGCTCATCGGGCGCGAACAGGGAGACTTTCGGAGGTCAGAACCACCATAACCGCAGACAGACCGATTCGGGTCGAATCGCGAATTTGCCCGTAGCTGAGTCCGGGCCGCAATTCTTCTCGAGTAACTCGGAGGCAAGCCACATCCCGTCGTGCGCTGCACCTTCTAGGGTGTTGATCGACGGCCCGAGTCGATATGAAACGACAGGAATGGAGGTTTCGCTGACGCGAGCTACGGCCGGCGCTCCGCGGCCTCAACTACGTTCGTCAGCAGCATGGCCCGGGTCATCGGACCCACACCGCCGGGCATCGGGGCCAGGAATCCCGCCACCTCGGCGACAGCCGGGTCCACATCCCCCATCAAACCGGCCTCGGTCCGGGTGATGCCGACGTCGAGCACTGCGGCGCCCGGCTTCACCATTTCGGAGGTGAGCAGCCCCGGCCGTCCGGCCGCGACGACCACGATGTCGGCGCCACGGGTCTTGGCGGCCAGGTCATGGGTGCCGGTGTGGCAGAGCGTCACGGTCGCGTTCTCGCTGCGCCGGGTCAACAACAGCCCGAGCGGACGGCCCACGGTGACGCCGCGGCCGATCACGGTCACGTTCGCGCCGGCTACGGGCACATCGAACCGGCGGAGCAGCTCCACACAGCCCCGCGGGGTGCAGGGCAGTGGTCCCGGATAGCCGAGCACGAGCCGGCCGAGGTTCACCGGGTGCAGGCCGTCGGCGTCCTTGGCCGGATCGATTCGCTCCAGCGCCCGTTGCTCGCTCAAGCCGCTAGGCAGCGGCAGCTGCACGATGTAACCGGTGCACACCGGGTCGGCGTTGAGCCCGTCGATCGCGGCGTCCAGCTCATCCTGCGTTGCGGTGGCCGGCAGGTCGACCCGGAGGCTCTCGATGCCGACCTGGGCGCAGTCCCGGTGCTTGCCCGCGACATAGGCGGCCGAGCCGGGATCGTCACCCACCAGCACCGTCGCAAGCCCGGGGATGATCCCCGCGGCCCGTAGCTTCTCCACCCGAACCGTGAGGTCCGACCGAATCGCCGCCGCCGTCGCCTTGCCGTCCAGAATCGTCGCCGCCATAGTCCCCATCCTTTCATCCGGCACCCCGCGCCGGCGGGGGACTTCCAGAAATGTGACGCCGGTATCGACCCCAACCGACCTTGGCTAGCTATCGGCACACCGGCTCTCCCGGGTCGTAGGTCCATTTTAAATACTTGGCACCTATGGCCCGGGGGGCCAATCTAATGCGCGAAGTGCCGGGTTCCCGTGAAATACATGGTGACGCCGGATTCCTTGGCCGCCTCGATAACCGTCTCGTCACGAATGCTGCCGCCCGGCTGCACCACGACCTTCACCCCGGCGTCCGCCAGCACCTGGAGCCCGTCCGGAAACGGGAAATACGCGTCGGACGCACCTACCGCTCCTGCGGCGCGGTCGCCTGACCTCGCCACCGCAAGCCGGGCCGAATCCACCCGATTGACCTGACCCATGCCGATCCCGACGGTCGCCTGACCCGAGGCCAACACGATGGCATTGGACTTAACCGCCCGCAGCGTTCGCCAGGCGAACGCCGCGTCGGCAAGCACCTCCGGCGCAGCCGGCTCACCGCAGACCAGCTGCCAGTTGGCCGGATTGTCACCGGGAGTATCGATAGTGTCCAGGCATTGAGCCAACACGCCGCCAGAGATGACGCGGGCATCGCTGCAGTTGTCCTGGCGCGGCGGCGCGGTCAGCACCCGAATCGAAGGTCTGACGGACAATAACTCCACCGCACCTTCCTCGTACGACGGTGCCACGATCACCTCGGTGAAGATTTTAGCCACCTGCTCGGCCATTGCCACTGTCACCGAGCGGTTGGTGGCGATGACGCCGCCATATGCTGAGACCGGATCACAGGCATGGGCGTTTCGATGAGCCTCGGCAATGTCACTGCCTTCGACGGTCACTGCAATACCGCAGGGGTTGGTGTGTTTGATGATCGCGACCGCCGGCTGCGCGAAGTCGTACGCGGCGCGGTAGGCGGCATCGGCGTCTACATAGTTGTTGTAGGACATCGGCTTGCCGTGTAGCTGCTCGGCCTGCGCTATACCGATACCCAGCACACCACCCGGGGAAGCGTCATCAGTGGACACGTACAGCGCGGCCTCCTGGTGCGGGTTCTCGCCGTATCGGAGTACCTCGGCGCGTTCCAGCGTGACACCGACGAACGGCGGCCACATCTGCTCATCGCCATCGGCGGTGCCACGGCAGAACCAGCTAGCCACGGCGGCGTCGTAACGCGCGGTGTGGGCAAAGGCCTTCGCCGCGAGCCTATGCCGGGCGTCGAGGTCAAACCCATTGGCGGCGGCCGCGACCGCCGCGTAATCGGTGGGGTCAACCACGACCGCAACGCTGCCGTGGTTCTTCGCCGCCGCCCGGATCATGGTCGGCCCGCCGATGTCGATCTGCTCGATCGCGCGGCCGGGATCGACCAGACCCTCGGCCTGCATCGCGGCGATCGTCGCCGCGAATGGGTAAAGGTTGACCACTACCAGGTCGAAAGGGGCAATGCCCAGCTGGTCGAGCGCATCGACGTGCTTCGGATTGGACCGGTCAGCCAGAATCCCGGCGTGGATATGCGGGTGCAACGTCTTTACTCGGCCATCCAGGCATTCAGCGAATCCGGTCACCTCGCTCACCGGCGTGACCTTGACACCTAGCTCGGCGATGCGCTTCGCGGTGGATCCGGTAGAAACGATCTCGACGTCCAGCGCAGCGAGCGCCGTCACGAGCTCCGCGAGCCCGGTCTTGTCATACACGCTGATCAGCGCGCGCTTAAATGGAATTGACCCGTTCGGGGCTGTTTCGGTCCGGTTGACGCTGTTAGCGCTCATTGCAGCGTTACTTTCCTTCCAGTGATGGTCCAACCATGGCGTGCGAGCCGGCCGACGACGTCGACGAGCATGGCCCGTTCAGTTTCTTTGATGCGCTCGTGCAACTGTGCCTCGGTGTCGTCCAGATGGACCGGGACGACACCCTGGGAGATGATGGGGCCGGTGTCCGTGCCCTCGTCGACAAAGAACACCGACGCCCCGGTCACCGTGACGCCATAGGAGAGGGCGGAATGCACGGCGTGTGCGCCGGGGAAGGCCGGCAGCAGCGAGGGATGGGTGTTGATGAAACGTCCGCCAAAGGCGGCCAAAAAACTCTTGCCGACGAGCTTGAGAAATCCGGCGGAGATAACCAAATCCGGCTCGAACTTCGCCACCTGCGCCGTCAACGCTGCGTCCCAGTCCTGCCGGTCCGCGTAGTCACGAACTCGTTCGACGAAATGGGGAACCCCACGGCGCTCGGCACGCGCCAACCCCGCTATCCCCGAACGGTCCGAACCTACTGCCACTACTTCGACGCCGTAGCCGGGATCGTCGCTCGCGTCGAGCAATGCCTGCAGCAATGAACCGGTACCCGAGACCAGAACCACAACGCGCACGGTTGGTCGACTCCCTTGCTGCCATTGCTCACGGTCTACCTGTCAGCATCACGCTACTTCAGAAGCGGCCTTGTCATGGCACGAAGACACTCGAGTGTTACCTAGATCTATCTATCGCGGCTACGACAGTGGGCCCGGTAGCAACGACCGGGCCCACTGTGCCGCTGAGACGGGATTACCGCGTGGTGTTGTGGCCCACAGCGGCTTGTTCGCGGTGTTACAGAGCACGACGTTGCTGTCGTCCTGCATCTGCAGCTTCTACTGGCCGTTGCTGCATCACGCCAAAAGCCAGGGGGTGGTCCGCCTCGTGGCAACGAAACTAGGCGAAAAACCCGGGTGCGTTGGAACAACGCGCGAAACGATCGCCGGGCCCCCACATCGCCGCCTCGCGACGGGGCGAGAGGCGAACTCCCGCGACGGCTCCAGGATGGGCGGACAACCGGGGCCCAAACCGGCGCTTGCCCAAATAGTTCCGGACTCAGCACGCGGCTGGACCAATGGTCAGTCTGGTTTCTTACTCCCACGGTTGCGCGCCACGTACACGAAGTCGATCACCTGACCGCCGTCCGGGCGAGTCCGGATCGCCAGGGTGCCTGTGCCGCGCTCGGCTTCGTCCGGCTTTTCGTCATCGGGCGATACAGGCTCGGACTGCTCGTCCGACGGGAGTTCCGGCAAATCCTCCGTGACCGGCGGAGACGTCAGGGCGGCGACCGTCCGACTCGGTAATCCGGCCGATGGATCGGATTTTCTATTCCGTCGCCGCACCGGTGTAGGGCCGGTCGCGGTATCGGCCGGCGGCCCGGGGACCAACCGCAACAGGAACGGCACAACCCAGCGATCCATCGTGGCACCCAACACACTGCCCGCGCCTATTCCCACGGCCGCAAACGCGCCCACGTATAGCGCTCGCGGACCGAAGGTTGCCAACGCGCCGACCCCAAGCGAACCACCCGCAAGCCAACCCAATGCGCCCAACGCCAGACCGGAAAGCAGCCCGACACCGGCGGCACCGAACAACACCAGCCGGGTGGGCGAGGTCCTATGCCTATGTGACAGCCAAATCCCGGCGACCAAACCCGCCGCAACGGGAATCGCCAGCAACAACTTGACCACGGCATTGGCCGGGGTGGTGGGCACGGCGGCCAACAGCGGGAAGACCGGAGCCGACGAGGCATCGACCTGAAGCGGACTCACCAGCTGGCCGCCGCCGACGAAAAATCCGACGCCCACCACATAGGCGGCCGTCCACAACATCAGGGACGGCAGGTACGCAAGGCTTATCAACAACAGGCCGATGACGCCCACGGCACCGAGGGAAAAATTGTGCATGAGATCGAGGATTCGGCCGCCGGAAGCAACGAGCATGGCGATGGTCAGAAGCATCGCCGCGGCCATGAGGAGCGCTAGGGCGACACATGTCGCCCGGCAGACGTCGCGCAGCAGTGTCGAAACATGCCGCAGCAGGCTCCGCCCGAATTCGGTGCCGCACACCGCGCCGATACCGCTAAATACCAGGGCAATGCCACCAAGCGCCGCTGCGGCAAGCCAAGGCGTGACCGATGCCCCAGATAAATGCCCACACCAGGCGGCGCCAGCACCGATCGCGGCATACCAGACCGCGATGGTCACCGAGACCTTCGTGAGAAGTGAGATGCTGTCGGCCCGCACCGCCCGTGCCGCGGCGAGGCCCGCGCGAATGAGCTGCCAGACAACGAACCCGGCTACCGTCAGCGGCACCAGACTAAAAGCTCCCGCAGTCAGGTTCACCGGCACCGCGTGCGACAACAGCCAGATATCCAACGCCATGCGCATCGCGTCGGTGGCCGGTGCGGTGGATCGGCTGTCGCAGATCCAGGCGATCAGAGAGATCGTAAGCAGCGGCGCAATCACGGCCGCGGCCGCCCAGAGGGTGGCTATCCCACCGGCGATGACGACGGAGACACGACCGCCCGGGGACTCGATAGTCCCCGGGCGATCGCCAACAATATTCGAGCGCCCCACACCGCCCAGGAGCGATTCGCGGCGACTACGCAGCCCTCCCCGACCGGCCGCGCCGGGCTTGACCAGGCCGATTGAGGCGGATCGTTGCTGCGTAACGCGTGGAACTGACACGCCCTAGACGTTAGTAGTAGCTGGTATGGGATCGCCGCAGGACACTACAGGGACTCGATGATTTCCCGCATGAGGCGGGCCGTCTCGCTGGGCGTCTTACCCACCTTGACGCCTACAGCCTCCAGCGCCTCCTTCTTGGCGCTGGCGGTGCCCGCCGACCCAGAGATGATCGCACCGGCGTGACCCATGGTCTTACCCTCGGGCGCGGTGAAACCGGCGACGTAGGCAACGACCGGCTTGGTGACGTGCTCGGCGATGTAGGCGGCCGCACGCTCCTCGGCGTCGCCACCGATCTCACCGATCATCACGATGGCCTTGGTGTCCGGGTCCGCCTGGAAGGCGGCGAGGCAGTCGATATGCGTGGTCCCGATGACCGGGTCACCGCCGATGCCCACGGCGGAGGAGAAGCCGAGATCGCCCAGCTCATACATCATCTGGTAGGTCAGGGTTCCCGACTTGCTGACCAGGCCGATGGGACCGGAATCGGCAATGTTCGGCGGAATGATGCCGGCGTTGCTGGCTCCGGGAGTGATCAGGCCGGGGCAGTTGGGGCCGATGATCCGGGTCGCTCCGGCGCGGGACCCGGACTGCGAGTAGGCCCAGAACGCGGTGGAGTCGTGCACCGGGATGCCCTCGGTGATGACGACACACAGCCCTATACTGGCGTCCACAGCCTCCATGACGGCGGCCTTCGCGAACTTGGGTGGCACGAACACCACGGTGACGTCCGCACCCGTCTCGGCCATGGCCTCGGCAACGGAATTGAACACCGGAATCGAGATGCCCGCCACGCCTTCGCTGGAGAAGTCGACCTTCTGGCCGCCCTTACCCGGAGTAACACCGCCCACGATCTGGGTGCCGGCACCGAGCATCCGACGGGTGTGCTTGCTGCCCTCGGATCCAGTCATGCCCTGGACAATGACCCGGCTTTTTTCGTTCAAAAAGATCGACATGTTAGGCACGACCTCCAGTCGCTGCGAGTTCTGCGGCGCGCCTCGCGGCGCCATCCATGGTGCCTACCTGCTCAACCAGCGGATGATTCGCCTCGTTGAGGATTGCGCGACCCGCCTCGACGTTGTTGCCGTCGAGACGAACCACTAACGGCTTGGTGACTTCCTCGCCGCGCTGCTTCATCAGCTCCAGCGCCTGCACGATGCCGGTTGCGACCTGATCACAAGCGGTGATGCCGCCGAAGACGTTGACGAAGACGCTGCGCACGCTGGGGTCGGAGAGAATGATCTCCAGACCGTTGGCCATCACCTGCGCGCTGGCCCCGCCGCCTATGTCGAGGAAGTTAGCCGGCTTTGCGCCGCCGAACTCTTCCCCGGCGTAGGCAACGACATCCAGGGTGCTCATCACGAGGCCGGCACCGTTACCGATGATTCCGACCTCGCCATCCAACTTGACGTAGTTGAGTTCCTTCTCAGCGGCCGCGCGCTCCAGCGGATCGACGGCGTCGTGATCCGCGAAGGCCTCGTGCCCGGGGTGCCGGTAACCGGCGTTGGCGTCCAGGGTGACCTTGCCGTCGAGCGCAACGATGTCGCCGGCCGGCGTCTTCACCAGGGGGTTGATCTCCATCAGCGTGGCGTCCTCGGCCACAAAGGCCTGCCACAACGACACCACTACCGGCGCGGCCTTGCCGATTACCTCGGCCGGGAACTGCCCCTGGGCGAGGATCTCGCGGGCGAGTGCCAGGTCTACCCCGACGGTGGCGTCCACCGGAACCTTGGCCAACGCCTCGGGGTTCTCGACCGCAACCTGCTCGATCTCGACGCCGCCCTGAGCGGAGGCCATCGCGAGGAACGTGCGGTTGGAGCGGTCCAGCAGGAAGGAGAAGTAGTATTCCTCGGCGATCTCGCTGGCCTCGGTCACAAGCACGCGGTGCACCGTGTGGCCCTTGATGTCCATGCCGAGAATGGCGGCCGCCTTCTCGCGTGCCTCGTCGGGAGTGTTCGCCAGCTTGACACCACCGGCCTTGCCGCGACCGCCAGCTTTCACCTGCGCCTTGACGACGACAGCGCTGTCCAGCTGGGCGGCAGCGTCTCGCGCTTGATCGGGTGTCGTGACGACAACGCCGGGTAACACCGGCACGCCATGGGCGGCAAAGAGCTCCTTTGCCTGGTACTCAAACAGGTCCACTGCTGTGATCCATCCTCATTGGCTAATAGGAAGTGGAACTTCGAGCGCAGCGCACCTATGGCTAGCGCAGCGCGGGTCGCATAACTGCAGATAGTCGCCGCAGAACACGCTTAGTGACCGAGTTCAGGCTAGTCCTGACCTACGACAGCACGGCAACCCGCATGGGTCTCTCGTGTCTCGGGTCACAGCACGCGCGTCTCGGTTGACTCGCAGGGTTGTCAGCGTCAGAGCGCCGCGATGGGTACGGCCGCGTAGCGGACGTCGTCAGGAACACCGCCTGAGAAAACCGCCGCGAGGCGCCATTCGCGTAATCAGAGTGGATCGAGTGCCGGGAGGCCGTCGATGCTGCGGGAATTCTTCTTTTCCCAATATGCCGGCAACTGATCGGCGCCTTTACGCTCCCAATGGCGCCGCAGCAGATCGCGGTCCCCGACGTACTCCATGAACGGCACAGAAAAACCACATGAGCTGCTGACTCGTTCGACGGCCACCTCTATAACGCTGCGCAGGCCAGGATACGGTGGGCCAAACCGCGGCAGCAACTCGTCGAAACGAGCCGATCCGGGAAGGATCGTACGGCCTCGGCCATGCAAACGAATGATATCGGGCGGCCCAGAAAAGGCGCAGAACATAAGGACGATTCGGCCGTTATCCCGAAGATGAGCGTGTGTTTCGGCGCCGCTACCCGTGTAATCGAGATATGCCACTCGCAACGGATCGAGGATCGCAAAGGTTCCTTGCATTCCCTTGGGGGAGACGTTGATGTGGCCGTCCGAGGCTGTTGGCGCCGTTCCCACGAAAAAGAGCGGCTGGGCCAAGATGAAATCGTGAAGGCGACTCTCGATGCGTTCATGAAGTTTCATTAACACCATCCCGTCCCGTTGCGCCGCGCCATGTGATCGATGCCGAATATCGAGGACCCGATACCAATGGCGTGGCGAGCCGATGCCTTCCGCGAATAACAGTATCGTGACGTTTCTAAAAGGAGGCCGCCGTGACAACAACTGACCTGAGCGGCCGCGAAACCTCCCGAATTCGGGTGGTTATCGCCAAGCCCGGGCTGGACGGCCACGATCGCGGCGTCAAGATCGTGGCGCGCGCCCTTCGCGATGCGGGCATGGAGGTCATCTACACCGGCCTGCACCAGACGCCTGAACAAATCGTTAAGGCAGTCATCGCCGAGGACGCCGACTGCGTGGGTCTGTCCGTGCTGTCCGGGGCCCACATGACGTTGTTTGCGCGGGTCATAGGCCTGCTGCGCGAGAACGGCGCCGGAGACGTAGTGGTGTTCGGTGGCGGCATCATTCCCGACTCTGACCTGCCGGAACTGACAGCGATGGGGGTATCCCGAATCTTCACCCCGGGCGCCAGCACTCAAGATATAGCCGATTGGGTGCAGCAAACGGTACCAATCAGAAGTTAGCGTCGACTAATGAGGTGGTGACACGTGAGTCGAACCACTGAAATCCACAGATCTACGCTTCGGGCTTGCCCCGAGGGCCCCAGACAAGTAGCTTCCTTCGAGGTATCTGAAGCCCGAAGCCACAGTTTCGGTGCCTCAATGCCACCCCGTACCGCCCTTGCCGGCAGTGCACCGCGATCATTGCGCGGGCATACCCGGGCCGAGCTAGTGAAGTACGGGCGTCCTATCCCCGGACGAAGGAAATTGAGTGCGTCACGCAAAGCCCCGGAATTACCGGGGGAATCACCGTGCGTCGGTGGACCCCAAAACGCGTTACACCGTAGCCGTCAGCACAGCGCTGGTGGGTGCCGGCGTTATCGCCTTTGGGGCAGGCTCTGCCCTGCCCCAACCCGGCGCTAGCGTTACCACCGCGGCCCTGGATGGAGCCGCTCTCAGCGGCAGCCAGGCGAACGCCTCGGCGTCGGAAGTCACGCCGGGTTCCGCCAGCGGTGACGGCGCGGCGGCCGACCAGAACCGGAGGGCGGCGCTCAATGTCGACGGCGCCGAACGCCGAATCGCCGCCCCCGAGCCGGAGAAGCTGCCGGACTGGGTTCGCCCGGCCGACGGTTACATCAGCTCCACCTTCGGTTTCCGTTTCGGCGGCTCAGAGTTCCACAAGGGACTCGACATCGCCGGCCCCACCGGCAGCCCGATCCGTGCCGCCGCCGCCGGCAAGATCATCATCTCCAGCGTGCACAATGGCTACGGAAACCTCGTGGCCATCGACCACGGCAACGGGGTGACGACCTACTACGGGCACAACTCCAAGCTCATCGCCCATGTGGGTGAGGAGGTACAGCCGGGTGACATCATCGCGCTGCGCGGTAGCACCGGCGACTCCACCGGGCCTCACTGCCACTTCGAGGTTCGAATCAAGGACGTACAGATCGACCCGATGATCTGGCTTCGCACCCACGGCGTCAAGATCTAGATGAC
>DATATO010000112.1:0-2175 GCA_036268755.1 Mycobacteriales bacterium
CACCACGCACACGCAGTCGTCGACCACCTCCTCGACGACGACCACGACGACTCCGTCGTCAAGCAGCGAGGCGCCGCCACCGGAGACACCCGAACAGACCCCCGAAGAGGCGCCGCCGCCGAATACTTACTCCCCCGCCCCATCTGCGCCGCCGCGACATCACCACCACTTGCACTTGCCGCACCTGCCGAACGGCTTCTTTTAGGGCGCAGCGGCGCAGGCCTTCCCGGCGAACTGCCAGGAGCCAGGGCTAGGATCGGAGCACGTGACGGGCTACGGACCTCCGGACGACCCCAGCGAAGCGCCGACCGGTTACTACGACTACAGCGAATCCGGCGATGACGGGCACGAGCCCAAGCACCGGTCGCCGTGGTATCGCAATCCGATTGTGCTGGTCACCTTGGGTCTGTTCGTGGCAGTCCTGCTCGGACTTGCACTGTACTTTCTCGCCGACCAAACCCACGGAAGCGGCGGCCCGACGCAAACCCCCACCTCGCCGACGACATCCACCGGTGTCACGACGACCACCGAGCCGGTCGCTCCGGCTCCAACGACCACCATGACCGTCCCGCCGACGACCACGACGGCACCCGCCACGACGCCGCCGACCAGCACCAGCGTCGACGAGGGCCACCACCACCACCATCACCACGACGGCGGGACGCCTTAGCAGTGGGTGGCAATCGACCAACGTATAACGCCGACGGTTATTCAAGGGGCAACGCGAACATCGACGAGACAGAACGCTTCAGCACCACGGAGAGCCCATCGCCCTGGTACCTCAAACGGTGGGTCCTAGCCCTGTGGGGCCTGGCGGTGGTGATTCTGATCGCGATCATCATCTACGGCCTGGCCATCTTGGCCAGGGGCGGCGGGGGCGGTGCACCAACGCCGGCCACGACGCACTCGTCGACCACCACGTCCTCGCACACCACCAGCCCGTCGCCGACCCCGTCATCGACCACTCCGACCACAACGGACTCCTCGACAGATACCATCGAACCCGTGCCGCCGCAGGACACCGCAACCTGGTCGCCGCAACATCCTCGGCGCCATTGGTGGCGAAGCAATTTGCCCCCGTTACCGCCCGTACCGCACTTCTGAGCCGGTAATCCTGCGCCCGCATACGCAGCGCACTTAGCGGTCGACGGCAACCAAGTTAGGGCATCCTTCGTCGCGGTCACCCCTTCCAAGATGGCACTATGAGCAGGCTTACACGGCTTGAGCAGGTGCAGTAGGTAAGTTACCGACCAGTAACATGGTGTTAGTTACTGGCCAGTAACACGAATTTTTGGGAGATGCTCCGTGCACACGCAGATGCTGATCAGACTGGTTGTCGGCTTAGGCATGACGGCGATCATCGCTTTGCTCGCCGTCCGCCGAGTGCTATGGCTGGCCAAACTCACGCTCTCCGGCCAGCCGGTCACCGGCCGCACCGACCACGTCGGTACGCGGATCTGGACGCAGATCATCGAGGTGTTCGGCCAGCGCAGGCTACTGAAATGGTCGGTCCCCGGTGTCGCGCACTTCCTGACCATGTGGGGCTTCATTATCCTCATCACGGTCTACATCGAGGCTTACGGCACCTTGTTCGTGCCCAACTTCCACATCCCGATCGTCGGCCAGTGGGACGGGCTGGGCTTCCTGCAGGACTTCATCGCGCTCGGCGTGCTAGTCGGCATCGGCACGTTCGCCGTCATCCGGTTGCGCTCTGAACCGAAGGAATACGGCCGCTCGTCACGGTTCTACGGCTCACACACCGGCGGCGCCTGGCTGATCCTCTTCATGATCTTCTTGGTCATTTTCAGCTTCTCGATCTTCCGCGGCGCCGCCGTCAACACCGGAAACTTCCCGTACGGCTGGGGCGCGTTCTTCTCGCACGGCATGGGCGCGCTCATGCACCCGCTGGGCACCACCGCCAACGAGTGGATCGAAACGTTCGCGCTGCTCGCCCACATCGCTGTGGCACTGATCTTCCTGGTGATCGTGCTGCACTCCAAGCACCTGCACATCTTTTTGGCGCCGATCAACGTCACCTTCAAGCGGCTGCCCGACGGCCTGGGCCCATTGTTGCCGATCGAGGCCCACGGCAAGCCCATCGACTTCGAAAACCCGCCGGACGACGCCACTTTCGGCCGCGGCAAGATCGAGGACTTCACCTGGAAGGGCAACCTC
>DATATO010000113.1:0-14627 GCA_036268755.1 Mycobacteriales bacterium
CTCGAGGCGGACAGGACCATGGTCAGGCCGATGGCCAGCAGCAGGCTCGCGCTGCCGAGCAGCAGGTAGAACGAGGACATCGGTTTCCCGAGCAGGTTGTGCATGATCGAGGCAATGCGCGTTCGTGAGCCGCCCGCCTCGGTTACCGCCATGGCTTCATGATCGGTGTCCATCGGGCCGGAATCGCGGATATTTCTTGCGTGTCGCGATCATGATGACCGCGATCACGCCGAAGGGAGGCACGCAAAGGCCGGATCCGTGGCAGCCAGTTACCTCTTTCAGGTGGACGAGCACTCCGACAGGCTGGGAGATGGGCCTACGGCTGTGGCGAGCAGGGCCCTGTACGGGGCCCGACGCGTCATCGGAAACCGTTGACGCGCCCCTCCGAACGGAATCGTTGGCCGGACGTTAGTGAGATCTTGCCGACGGCTCGAATGAGACCTAGTTCCGGCAAGATAAAAATCCAACTATGGGAGTCTTCGGCTCTGACTGCTAATCTTTACGCGGTCTTTTGGCCCGATTTTATCTGCATATGCACCCATTTAAGAAAAGGTGATAATGACCGCATGTAAAATGATCGCCGCCGCATTATGTGGAACGGCGTTCATGGTGACCGCCCTGCTCACCGGCACCTCGGCCTCAGCGAACATGCCCGTCACGAAGGCAGCGACGAAACACGTCGAATGCGGCACCGCCTCCAACGGCCTGGACGTGGTCGCGGTGACCGCTCACGGCAAGAAGGCCTGCCCGCTCGCGGTGGGGGTCGCAAACAAATACCTCAAGAACCCACACGCCGGCCGGCCCGGTCCGGTAAAAATCACCGTGCGCGGCAAGGCCTGGAGCTGCCGGGAGCGCATCGGGCATCCCGACCCGTATGGCGAGTGCGTCTACCAGCCGGACCACAAAGAAAAGGTGCAGCTGCTCTCCTAGGTAGCAATTGACGGCGCGGCTACTACACCGTCGGAGGGTGGGCCGGATCGCTGCCGAGTTCGACGATCCGGTTCGCCTCATCCACGAAAACAACGCGCGGCTTCATGTCGGCCGCCTCGACGTCGTCCACGATCCCATAGGCGATCACGATGACCAGATCACCCGGGCGCACGAGATGGGCCGCGGCACCGTTAATGCCGATCGTGCCGCTGCCGCGCTCCCCTTCGATGACGTAGGTCTGCAGCCGGGCACCGTTGGTGACGTCCACGACCGCCACCTGCTCGCCAGGCAACAGATCGGCAGCCGCCATAAGTTCGGCGTCCAGCGTCAACGAACCCACGTAGTGCAGATCCGCATGAGTCACCGTGGCGCGGTGAATCTTCGACTTCAGCATCGTGCGGAACATCGCAAAACCTCATACCCCTCGGCGCCCGGACGAACGCCCTAGCGACCAACGCTACTGCGCCGCGACGGTACAGCTCAAAGTGGAATGGGACTATCCGGCTAGGTAAACGCCGAGCATCCAGGCTATGGTCCACGCTAGGCCGGTGCTACGTAGCGTCTGGAAGTCAGCGCGGGAGTCCGGGTATCACCCGGGACCCGCGGTTGGCGTATCTGGACGCCGAGCGAAATGAGCGCTCAAGGATGACCGAGTTGATCTCACACCCGTCCACGATTGGCATTGACGATGCGCGGGCTACGGCCGAACGCATCTCCGGCACCGTATGAGCTGCGACTTTTACGCCGGCAGATCCGGGTGCCCTGGGCGCGGGCGACGTGGTGTTCGTGAACGAGTTCTCGCAGCACACTGGCACCTTCAAAGCCAGAGGGGCGGCCAACCTGGCCGAATTCCATCTCCGACAGGACAACATGCCGGCTGCCGGAGTTGTCATTGCCTCCGGCGGCAACGCGGGGCTTGCCTGTGCTTAGGCGGCCAAGGCGACCGGCACGAAAGCCACGATTTTCCTGCCCACCTCAGCCCCGGCGTTCAAGATCGCAAAACTGCGCGGCTACGGACCTGAGATTCGCCTGGTAGGCGCTCAATACGCCGATGCGCTGGAGGCATCTATCGAGCACGCCGCGAGCTCGGGGGCCGCTGCTCTCCCACGCCTACGACCATCCGTTGATCGCCGCGGGAGCAGGCACCCTCGGTCTCGAGATCCTCGACGCGCTCGACCGCGTCGACACGATCATCGTCGCCGTGGGCGGGGGCGGGCTACTGACGGGAATCGCCGCGGCGGTCCTAGACGCTGGAATAAGGATCGTTGCCGTCGAACCGGAGGGGGCCAGTTCTCTGCACGCCTCGCTTAAGGCCGGAGGCCCCGTGGACGTAGTCGTGAACTCGATCGCCGCGGACTCGCTCGGGGCCCGTCGCGTCTCACAGACGGCACACGAGGTCACGAAAAGCCACAACGTCACGTCGGTTCTCGTCACCGATGACGCCATCGTGGCAGCCCGTCAAAATCTATGGGATGAGCGCCGCGTAGTGGTGGAAAACGCCGCGGCGGCCGCCGCGGCGGCGCTGTCGTCGCATGCCTACGTGCCGGCGGCGGGAGAAAAGGTTGCCGTCGTTCTCTGCGGCGCGAACACAGACCCCATCGACCTCGTCGACCGGGGATGACGAGCAGCGCGGGCGACCGTCAACTGAGGCAAAACGCCGTTAGAGCGGCGGCCACCAATTGCGGGCTACTACGCCAGCTCCGCCACGGCGGCGGCGAAGGCGTTGCCGCGGGCACCGTAGCTTGCGAACATGTCCAGCGACGCGGCAGCCGGTGCGAGCAGCACAACATCGCCCGGTTGGGCCAGCTTGACGGCGGCGGCCACCACGTCGGCCATGGCGTCCGCATCGGATCGTTCGATGTCCACGACCGGCAGCTGCGGGGCATGGCGGGCCAGGCTGGCCGCGATCTCTGCGCGATCCACCCCGAGCAGCACCACACCGGCGAGTCGATCCGCCACGGCGCGCACCGTGTCGTCGACGTTCACGCCCTTGAGCTGCCCCCCGGCGATCCAGACGATCCTCGAGTAAGACGTCAGCGACGCCGCCGCCGCGTGAGGGTTGGTGGCCTTGCTGTCGTCGACGAACCTGACGCCGCCGTGTATCGCCACCGTGCGGTTACGATGCGGCTGCGGCGTATATCCGGAAAGACCCCGAGACACCGCATCCGGCGGCACACCGTGGGCCCGCGCCAGCGCCGCCGCGGCGAGCGCGTTGGCAACGTTGTGATCGCCGGGCGGGACGACGTCGACGACGCTCGCCAGTTCTACCCCGGCCGTGCTGAACGCGCGATCCACTAGAACGCCGTCGATGACACCGAGCTGACCGGCGGAAGGCTCCGACAGGGTAAAGGCCACCGGCCGGACCGGGGCCGAATGCTCACCGAGCCGCTCGGCGACACCCGCGTCGTCCGCGTTACCGATCGCCACCCCTGGGCCGCGCCAGATGGCCAACTTGGCCGCCGCATAGGCGTCGAAACCGCCGTGCCAGTCCAGGTGGTCGTCGGCAAGATTCAGGATCGCGCCGGCCGAAGGCGCCAACCTGCTCGACCAATGCAACTGAAAACTGGACAGCTCCACGGCGAGCACGTCATAGCGTCGGCCGTCGCCGCCGAGCGCCGAGGAGATGACGGGATGACCGATGTTCCCGCAGGCCCGAGTTGACAGACCCGCTGCCTCCAACATCGAGGCGAGCATGGTGACCGCCGTGGTTTTACCGTTCGTTCCGGTGACCGCGAGCCACGGCGCCGCGGTGCCGGCGCTGTCGTCGCGCAGCCGCCATGCCAGCTCGGGCTCGCTATAGACCTCAATGCCGGCGGCCAGGGCCCGGCCAATCACTGGATTTTCGGGGCGCCAGCCGGGCGAGACAACCAGCGCCGTCGTGTCGGACGCAAACTCGACCGCGTCGCCGACGCTCACCCGCACGCCCCGCTCAGCGAGCGCGGCCAACGCGTCGGAATCTTTCCGGTCGATCACGCTGACGTCGGCGCCGGCGGCGAGCAGCGCGTTCACGGCGGCCACGCCGGAGATCCCCGCCCCGCCCACGGCGACACGTTTACCCCCGAAGTTCTCGGGCCGGACGCCGGTGTGAATGTCGGCCTGCATGGGCTATAGCACCCCGAGGTAGTCGCAGTAGAAGATGCCCAGCCCGGCCCCAACACCGATCCCGGAGATGATCCAGAACCGGATCACGATATTGACCTCGCTCCAGCCGCCCAACTCGAAGTGGTGCTGCAGCGGTGCCATGCGGAACACCCGCTTACCGGTGAGCTGGAAGGACCCGATCTGAATGACCACCGACATGGTGATGATGACGAAGAGTAGGCCGAGCAGCGGCAACAGCAGCGTGGTGTGCGTCGCCATGGCGAGGCCGCCGATCAGACCGCCGAGGCCGAGCGCGCCGGTATCGCCCATGAAGATCTTGGCCGGGGACGCGTTCCACCACAGGAAGCCGAAGCAGGCGCCGGCGCCGGCCGCCGAGATCAGGGCGATGTCCAGCGGGTCGCGGATCTCGTAGCAGTACCCGGCGGGGCCGATCCCGCACGTGTGGCGGTACTGCCAGAGCCCGATCAGGAAGTAGGCCACCAGCACCATCACCGAACTGCCGGTCGCCAACCCGTCCAATCCGTCGGTGAGGTTGACGCCGTTGGCGGTCGCGATGATCACGAAGGCGAAGAGGGCTGCGGCGCCGGCGGTACCGATGTGGGCCCAGTCGATGTCCCGCACGAACGACAGATACAACGACCCGACATGGGCGTTGCGGCCGTTCGGGAACTGCAGCGCGATGACCGCGAAGACGGCGGCCACGATGATCTGGCCGAGCAGCTTGCCGCGCTTGTTGAGGCCGAGGCTGCGCCGCCTGCGCACCTTGATGTAGTCGTCGACGAAACCGACGGCACCCATGCCGACGAACAGGCCGAGCACCACCAGCGCGGTCACCGTAACGCCGCGGCTCGGCTGGTTGATCACCAGCAGTTGCGCCGCACCGTAGGCGACCAGGGTCGCCAGGATGAAGACGATGCCGCCCATGGTCGGGGTGCCGGCCTTGGACTGATGATGCTTAGGGCCCTCGGTCCGAATCTCCTGACCGATCTTGAGCCGCCGCAGGTACTTTATGGCCAGGGGCGTGCAAAAGATGGAAACCAAGAACGCCACCATGCTGGCGGCGAGCACCGATCTCACGCGGTGCCCTCCTTGTTGCTAATTAGAGTGTGAAGATCTGTCTCTGTTGTCTGAGATGCATTCAGTGCTTGGGATTCATCCAGCAAACCTCGAACGATCCGCTCCAAGCGGACCGAACGAGACGCCTTGACCAACACGACGTCACCGGGACGCAGTTGCGAGTGCAACAACGCCAGCGCGGCATCCGTGTTGGACACCAGCTCCGAGCTACCTTGCCAGGCCTCCGCGCGAGCGATCGCAGCGGTATGGATGGCTTGTGCCGCGTCGCCGACGACCACCAGCCGGTCAATCCCCAGTGAGGTCACCGTGAAGCCTAGTGCCGCATGTTCGGCGCGCTCCGCCGGACCCAGTTCGCCCATATACCCCAGAACCGCCCACAATCGCCCACTTCCGGGGCTCGGTGTCTCGGCTTCGGGAGAATGACTGGTCACCGGGGTTCTCATCGCGCTGAGGGCGCTCAACCCGGCCCGCATTGAGTCGGGATTGGCGTTATAGCTGTCATCGATAATCGTTACCCCGTCGTCCCGCCGGGTCACCTGCATACGGCCGGCCGAACGCGGTACTGCCACGCTGAGCGCGTCGGCGACTGCCGACACCGACATGCCCAATTCCAGCGCAATGGTGGCGACGGCCAGGGAATTGGACACCTGGTGCTCGCCGTGCAGCCGCAGCGCGATGTCGACGGCACCCGCCGGCGTATGCAGCGTGTATCGCGGCCGGCCGGCGTCGTCGAGCACGACGTTGCTCGCCGTGACGTCGATCGGATCGGCGCCCTCGCGCCGTGGCCCGACGCCGAACCGGACCACCCGCGCCCGCGTACGATCGGCCATGGCCGCTACCAGCGGATCGTCCGCGTTCAACACCGCCACCCCGCCAGAATCGGCGGGTGGCAGTGCCTCGACGAGCTCGCCTTTGGCCCGGGCCGTCACATCGATCGAGCCGAATTCGCCGACGTGTGCCCGGCCAACGTTGAGCACCGCGCCGATCCTGGGCGGGGCGATCCGGGTGAGTTCCGTGATGTGCCCCACGCCCCGGGCGCTTTTCTCCAGAATCAGATACCGGGTGCTCTCATCGCAGCACAGCACGGTATAGGGGTGACCGAGCTCGTTATTGAACGAGCCGGGCGGAGCCACGGTGGGGCCGAGCCGCTCCACCACGCTCGCCAGTAGGTCTTTCGTGGAGGTCTTGCCCGACGAGCCGGTGATCCCGACGACGGTCAGCTCGGGTAGCCGCCGCGTCACCGCGGTGGCCAGCGCCGCCAGGGCCGCCAGTGGGTTGCCGACGACCAGGCTCGGCCCCTCGACCGGGCGGATGCCCAGCATGGCCACCGCACCGGCCGAAAACGCGGCGCCCGCGAAGTCGTGCCCGTCGACTCGCTCCCCCACGATCGCGACGAACAGACCGCCCTGGGTCACCTTGCGAGAGTCGAACTCCACCGATCCCGTGACCCGAATTCGGTCGGCGTCTGCGGTACTGACCCCGTGCAAGCGGGCGGAGGTTATGTCAGCGATTTCCGCCAGCGACAGCTTGATCATCCGAACACCCGAGCCACCGCGTCGGCCAGCACCCTACGGTCGTCAAACGGAGTCATCTCGCCGGCGATCTCCTGTCCCTGTTCGTGTCCCTTGCCCAGCACCGCGACCGTATCCGTCGGCCGGGCGAGTTCCACCGCCCGGTTGATGGCGGCGGCACGGTCGCCCACCTCGATCACCTCGCCGGCGCCGGGGACCGAGCGCGCACCCGAGAGCATCGCCGCGCGTATCATCGCCGGTACTTCCGAGCGAGGATTATCGTCCGTGGCGATGAAAAGATCTGCCCCGGCCGCGGCCGCTGCGCCCATGGCCGGCCGTTTGGTGGTATCCCGATCGCCGCCACAGCCCAGCACGCAGATGAGGCGCCCGGGTGTGGTCTCCCGCAGTGCCGCCAGGGCCTGCGTCACGCCGTCCGGGGCATGTGCATAGTCGACGACCGCAAGGATCGGGGCGCTCGCGCCTCCGACATGTTCCATCCGGCCGGGGACGCCGGGTGCAACCGCGAGCTGCTTCACCACGTCCGGCAGTGGCGCCCCGAGCGTCACCGCGATGGCGACCGCCAGCAACCCGTTGGCGACGTTGAACCGGCCTGGCAATCCGATCGAGGCATCGTGGCCGGTGCCGTCGGGGGCATGCAGCCGGAACCGCTGACCGTGACCGGCCCGGCGGATGTCGGTGGCCCGCCACATGGCCGACGAATCCTCGGCAATCGAGACCGTGACGCTGTCGGGGGTGACGAGCGCGCGTCCCGCCTCGTCGTCGACGGTCACGACCTCCCGCTCCGCCCGGCCGTCGAATAGCCTCGCCTTGGCGGCGAAGTAGTCGTCAAGGTCGGCGTGGAAGTCCAGATGATCCACGCTGAGGTTGGTGAAGGCGCCGACCGCGAACCGCACGCCGTCGACGCGCTGCAGTGCCAGGGCGTGGCTCGAGACCTCCATGCTCGCGTATTCAATGCCGCGTTCGACGGCTGTAGCCAGCAGCGCCTGCAACTGCGCGGCCTCGGGGGTGGTACGTACCGCCGGTAGCTGCTCGGTGCCGATCCGGGTGTGGATCGTGCCGAGCAGGGCCGTGGCCTTTCCGAGCCCGCGCAGTACGGCGTCGACGAGATGCGCCGTAGTGGTCTTGCCGTTGGTGCCGGTGATCCCCGCGATTCGCAACCGTCGGCTCGGATCGCCGAAGATCAGCGCTGCGGCTGGACCGGCGAGAGCTCTCGGATCGACGGTGACGAGGAGCGGTAGGCACGCGGCGCTGGAGTCGGCCACGCGGTCGGCGCCGGCGGAATCGGTAAGGATCGCGTGCGCGCCGCGGGCGGCGGCTTCGGCGGCATAGGCGGCACCGTGGGTGCGGGCGCCCGGCAGCGCGATATAGAGGTCTCCCGGCTGCACATCAGGGCTTGCCTGCGCGGCACCGGTAACGTCGGCGCTGTTTGCCGGCGGTGCCAGGCCGAGCCGGGCGGCCAGGTCGGCCAGCGAGGTCGCAGGCACGCGTATGGGGCGCAAAACGGGGGGTGTTGCCACATAGAAGACCCTACCGAGCGCCGTGAGGAGTAACCGAACCAGCAACCCAACGCGGCTAATTGCCGGGTTTGGTAGCAAAACGAGCTCGCGGTACCGGCAGAGCCACTCATATCTGGCCTACCGATAGATGTCGCTGCGCCGGTCGATGGCTCATCCGAGTCGTCTTAGGGCACCCGGATTATATGAACGAGAGCTCGATCGTCGGGATGTAGAGCCTCAACAATTCCGGCGTCGAGAGTCGCTAGTCGCCCACCGTAATGATCTGCAAGCGCCGCCAACTGCACATCTGTGACCTGCCGGTACGACAGCACTGGCGCCCGACGCATCAACGGGCTTGCGACAAGGTCTATATCGCTCCACCAGGTATGACCCGGCCTCGTACGCATGGTTGCCACCATGTCTAAAGCGGTGGACCACGAAACAGCGCTTTTGCTGACAGCCCGATTCATAGAAACTCGAACGAGACTGCTTTCCGTAACGGTAGAGGTAGCCCAGGAGCCCTTATCAAGCCCCGCGAACCAGCGTTGGGCTGCGGTATGAAAAACGTGATCACGCCAGGTAAGAGCCACTAAAACGTTGACATCGAGGAGATAGGTGAGCATTCGTACTTAGGCCTGCTCGTCCAGGGCAGAACGGACCATCTCCGATGTAATAGGACGCCCAGTGGGAGCTACATCGAAAACCGGAAACGCCCCCTCATCTCGTACCACTTCATGAGGTGGAGCTAGCCCCCGCCGGGCAAGTGACGACAGCACCGTGCCTATCGACTGCTTTTCCACATGCGCCAATGACCGTACGACCGCCAGTACGTCATCATCGATCTCCAGAGTAGTCCTCATCATCATGATGTTACGACATCATGATGATGAACGCCATTGGTTTGAGGCTGCCTCAGGTAGCGAATTACTTTGACTCTCCGTTGGACCCGATAGGCGGCCCTATACAGGCTATCTTAAGGACCCGGCCTATCGGCCTGATGCGTAAAAGTGACTCCCCGGGCTATTTCTTCCTGCCTACGTTTTTCCTCGGGGGCCGCGAGCAATTCTTCTAGATAGCTAGGCGGAAAGACTGGACCGAACTACGGCACCTGCAGCGGCAGGTTGGGGGGCGGGGTGCTGGTCGGCGGAACTCCGCCCATCCGCAGCACGAAGCTCGCCAGCGACGAGAAGGCGGGGCCGGTGACGGCGCCGCCCTCCCCGGCGGGCACGTGAGCAAAGATGCTGATCACATACCGCGGACTTTCCGCGGGAACCATGCCGATAAACGAGGTGACGTTTCCGGGCACGTACTTGTTGTTCACCACACGCATACCCGTACCGGTCTTACCCGCCACGTGGTAGCCGCTCACCGCCGCTGACGCCGCCGTACCGTCCTTGGAGACGACGGCCTGCATGGCGTCCCGCATTACCCGCGCCGTGTCCGCACTGATCACCCGCTCATTACTGCTGCCGCTGTTGGGCGCCTTTTCGTTCCTGCCGTCGGCATCGTGGATTTGCTTGATCAGCTTGGGCTTAACCCGGACACCGTCGTTGGCGATGACGGCATAGGCGCACGTCATCTGCAGCGGTGTCACACCGACACCGATACCGATCGGGATACCACCGTACGACGGGCCGCTCCACCGCGAGGGCGGCTGTACGATCCCAGCGCTTTCCGCCGCGAGCCCGACGTTGGTCTTACTGCCGAGGCCGAACTTCCGCTGGTATTCGTAGAGCTTGGCGGCGCCGAGTTTGTCGGCGATCATGATCGCTCCGATGTTACTGGAGTGAGCCAGAATACCGGAGAGGGTGATCTGACCCGGTTCATGCACATGGGTGTCCTGATAGGTCTTGCCGCCCTTGGTGATCGTGGGAGGCAAGGTGAGCGCCACGTTCGGCGCGATGGCACCCTCCTGTAGCGCGGCGGACAGCGTGATCGCCTTGTGCACGGAACCGGGCTCGAGCACCATCGACGAACCGACGTTCCCCCGCTCGTCCGGCGTGGACGAGTCCGGAGCCGAGGCGTCGTAGCTTGGGTAGCTTGCCATCGACAGGATCTCGCCGGTGTGTGCGTCCATCACGATGGCCGACCCGCTGTCGGCGTGGACCTGAGCCAACCGCTGGTTGAGGACCCGCTGCGTCTCGTACTGCACATCGCGGTCAATGGTGAGCGTCATGTTGGCGCCAGGCCGGGCCGATACCTCACGGTTGTATCCGGCCGGGATCTCCTGACCGCGCAGACCAACCTCAAAGGTGCGCTTACCATCATGGCCGCGCAGAATCTTGTCGTACTTCGCCTCCAGGCCGGCCAAACCGTAGCCGTCCGTACCTGTGAAGCCGACCAAGCTGGCGGCGATGTCGCGGCTGGGCACGTCCCGGCGCTGCTCGGAGAGCACGCCGATGCCGGCCACCTGGTTGGTGTCGATCAGTTTCTGTACCGCGGTACCTACCTCGGTGTCCAGCTCCCGGGCTAGGTAGACGAATCGCAGCGGCTTGCCGCTTTCGGTGGTTTTGCGGTTGAGATTGGCCAGCAGCTCAGCCTCCGGAACGTCCACTACCGGTGCAAGCGCGTGCGCCGTCTTGGCGGGATCGTCCACGTGTTTGGGATCGGCATAGACGGCGCTGGCCGGCACGCTGCGGGCCAATGGATTTCCCGACCGATCGGAGATGGTGCCGCGCGGTGCCACCAGTTTAATACGCGCCATGCGCTTTTCCTCGGCCACGGCCGCATAGGCCTTGCCGTCGGAGATCTGCAATATAACGAGCTTGCCGCCCAGGAGGGCGAAGAGAATCAGCAGCATGGCGAGTCCAAACCGCATGCGGCGGACCGGGTTGCCCAACTTGGCCGGCGGCGGGGGCGGCGGCGGGACGTGAGACTGTCCACCCGCCCGAGGCGCGGGTCGACGGGTACGCGACTGCTCGCTGCTGCCCGGGCGCGGGCGCGAACGCGGCGCAGGGATAGCGGCGCGGCGCGGCGACTCCGACGTGCGGCGGGTTCGGGTGGGCCGAGTTGGTGTGCTGGTCGGTGGCGTCACTGTGCAGCCCCCGCCCCGCTCGCGGGCACGGGTTTACCGGTCACCTCGCCCGTTTTGGCGTTGATAAACCCCGACGTTCCGGCCGGCACCAGACCAAGCCCCCGGGCCGCGGTATCCAACTGGGTGGGGGTACCGAGGTTGTCCACATCGCGCGACAACTCGGCCTCCTTCGTGTCGAGCGCCTTCTGCCGCTGCTGTTGGGCATGCAGCTGAAAGGAGTTGCTGTTGACCGCCGTGTTGAGGAGCAACAACCCGGCCAGACCGACCGCGATCAGCGCCACGATTAGGCAGACGAAAGGGGTCCGGGGCGCGCTGTATGTCTTGGGTGCGCCAGCTGTTCTACTCATTTCGCCTCCCGCGACGTGAGATCACGTCGTCTCTCGATGCCACGCAGTCGGGCCGAACTGGCCCGGGGATTGGTGACGGTCTCGGACTCATCGGGCTGCTCGGAGCCTTTGGTGATGAGTGAGTAGGCGGGGGGCTCGGGCTCCACGGGGAGGTCGGGCGGGGTTGAGCTGGTGCAACGCTCGACGAAGGCACGTTTGACGATGCGGTCTTCTAGCGAGTGGTAGGACAGCACGGCGATCCGGCCGCCCACCCGCAGCGCGTCGAGTGCCGCGGGGATGACGGCCCGCAGCGCGTCGAGCTCGGCGTTGACCTCGATGCGAAGGGCTTGAAAGGTGCGTTTGGCCGGGTGGCCGCCGGTGCGGCGGGTGGCCGCCGGGATGGCGTTGCGTACCAGCTCGGCCAGCACCGCGCTGGACCGCAACGGGGTCTTCTGGCGGGCCTCGACGATGGCCGAGGCGACGCGCTTGGCGAATCGTTCCTGGCCGTATTCGCTAAGCACGCGGGCGAGCTGCGCGACCGAGTAGGAGTTGACGATGTCCTCGGCCGTGAGCCCGGTAGTGGGGTCCATCCGCATGTCAAGCCGGGAATCGTAGGAGTAGGCGAAACCGCGCTCGCGGTCGTCCAACTGCATCGAGGACACGCCCAGGTCGAACAGCGCCGCGTCGATGCGATCGAAGCCCAACCGCTCGAGCACCGCGGGCAACTCGTCGTATCGCGCGTGCACCAGGTGGACGCGCGCGGCGTAGGCGGTCAGCCGTGCCTCGCTCCGCCGCAGCGCGGCCGGATCGCGGTCCAGGCCTACCAGAACCAGATGCGGATACCGGGCGAGGAACTCGGAGGCGTGGCCGGCCAGGCCGAGCGTTGCGTCCACCAGCACGGCCGGCCGTTGGGGAGTGGCGTCGGCGAGGGCCGGGTCGAGCAGCTCCATCACGCGTGACGCCATCACGGGAACGTGCGCGGTGTGCTGCTCCATGTGACCCCTCATGCCCAACCGAGTGCTGCTTAGTCAGATCGAGCGTGACGCGAAGTCCCCATCCGCTGCTACCGCCTGACACCGGGGAAGGTGTCTCAGGAGGTAAGCGGCTGGAGACTACGCGGCACGCTCACGTCTGTGGTGCTAGCTAGAGCTCTACTACTAACTAGAGCCTCTACTACTTAAAAGATGCCCGGCAATACCTCCTCCTCTAGGTCGGCGAAGGCCTCGTCGGACTCGGTGAGGTAGCGATCCCAGGCCGTGCTGTCCCAAATCTCAACCCGGCTACTGGCACCGATGACCACACAGTCCTTGGAAAGTCCCGCATATTCGCGGAGATGACCTGGGATGGTGATGCGGCCCTGCTTATCCGGAACCTCGTCATGGGCACTCGCAAAGAAGACTCTGCTGTAGGCGCGGGCGGCCTTGTGCGTCATGGGCGCGGCCCGCAGTTGCTCGGCGATGCGGCCAAACTCGGTGACCGGAAAGGCGAACAGGCAACGCTCCTGTCCCTTTGTGACCACCACGCCGTCCGACAACTCCTCACGAAACTTGGCCGGAAGGATCAACCGACCCTTGTCATCCAGCTTGGGGGAATGCGTGCCGAGAAACATGACACTCCCCCTCTCCGACGCGGGGTAGCTACATCACTCCACTTTCCCCCACTAAGCCACCACCATACTCCACAATCCTCCACCGTCAACGAATTATTACGTGTCCGTTATCACCGCAGCCAGCCAGAATGCGCGGCTAGAGCGTGGGAAGGGGAAAGGCAACGTCGGAGACGTTGCCCCAGGTCGTCTAAGAGTGGCTGGGAGTTGGACCGTCGCTCGAACGGCCGTGGACCGAGACCAGGTTCACCATCAGCTCGGCGACAGCCCGCCGAAGCGCATCGAGTTCGGCGGCGGAACCTTGAACCTGTGACGTCTGAATCTCAATCAGCGACTTGGGATCGGAGACGACCAGGGTGGACCCGTAGCGGAAGGCCGGACGGCCCAGAATGCTGGTGGTCGCATACCTGTCTCGCATCGTCGAGGCGGACTTGGTATCGACCCACCCTTTCCAATAGGCCCCGTCGGCCGTCATCACCTTTATCGATCGGTTCTGCTCGAAGAAGTAGGTGCATCCGGAGGCCTTGAACTCCGCCTCGCCGCTGCGTTCGTAACTGACGGCGTCCGAGGGCGCGCTCGGGCTAGCGAGCACGCGGCCGACCGGCTCGGAGACGGCGGCGCAGTCCAGCGTGGACCGGACTGAGCCCGAGCCCAGCAACGCCCGTGCCAGCCGAGTCTCCACCGAGCTGGTATCGCCGGGAATGTCCGAGGCGTCGACGAATAGCATCGTCGACCCGGTACGCAGGACGAGTCGCTTCCCGTCAAGCCACGCTCCGTCAGCTAAGCCGGTTACTTGCTCGAATCGGGCCGTGCCGGCCTTATCCTCGGCGGCATGCTGGATCGCCTGGTAGGTGGCGCCGGAACTACCGTCCGGCGCCACCCGACCGACAGATATGGTGCCGCCGGAATCGCGCAACGTGTAAGAGCATCCCGTGACGCTGTAACTGAGGTCGTTCAGGTTCCGGACCGCGCCGAGTTCGGTGCGGGTAGAGATGGGGTGCCCCGCCGCGTCTGCCACGCGGGACTGGTCCGGGCAGTTGGTGTCGGTTCCAGTTGCCTTATACGACTCATCGGTGCTCTCACAGCCGACAAGCAACACCGCCACCGCAACCACCGCCGCCAGGCAGCCCAGCCGCCGCATCGCTTTCCGCACAGCGCTCAGCTTAGTCCCGCGTCCGAGTAACCGGACACTCGTTCGGCCCTATAGCCGCACTCGCTCGGTGGGCTGTCCGGTGATCTGAGCCCGGAATAGAAGGAGCCCGATGCAGTCCAGAGTCCGCAAGCAGCATCTGGACCTCTATTGCGCGACTTTCCACCGCGGGAGTCAGATATTCGACGGACATGATCGACAGCGGAGTCGCACCGCACTGGCACGTAAGCCCGCCACGGAACGTGCGGAGTAACCCACCTCCAGGTGGGTAATCGACGTGACGCGCACCAAACCACGCTCGATCCGAGCAGCCCATTCTGCAGCGTCGACGCTCTCACCGAACCGCACTAGCGCAGACTTATCAGCCAGCCATG
>DATATO010000114.1:0-11234 GCA_036268755.1 Mycobacteriales bacterium
ATAACCAAAGGTGCATCATGATGAGCAACGTTCAACCAGGTGTGATCAGCGTGGATGTGGGAGGAACCCTTGGATACGGCAAAGGACCAGGCCTGACCAGCACGCTGGAACGCCATTCGCATTTGCCCGCTGCCCAAGTGCGCAAGATCATCCGCGAACGCCTACACACAGCACCCCAGCTGACCGAACAGGTTGTTGCTGAGGTGTGCGCGATGCTCGACATGCCTGCGCGGTTTTTTCCCTACGAGTTGGCTGATTCCGCGCTGCATTTGTTTCCCAATGCGATACCGACTCTGAAGGCACTCGGGAATTTGGCGCCCGTGGTCACGCTGTCGAACGTGACGCGGATGGAACTCAACGCTAATCTCGCCTGCCCGGAGCTAAGCCCATGGGTAGTGGCTCAGTTTCCCTCGTGCCGTACTGGCTATGCCAAACCGGATCGGCGCGCGTTCAAGGCAGTCGGCTCACAGCTCGGGATCGGTATGTCCAATATGGTCCATGTCGGTGACAGTTGGGAATGCGACGTCCTCGGCGCACTCGCCGCAGGGGCTACCGCGATCTGGCTCTCCAATGACCGACCAGTTCCGGCAAGCAACGACATCGATGCCGCAGCGGTCCTTATCGCACGTGACCTCAGCGAGGTCGTCACACACGTTCAGCACCTATTTACCCGGAGGAATTCGTGAGCATGTTCGCAGGAACCGTTGGCTACTACCGCCAATATCGGCCCGGGATACCGACAGAAGTCGCTGACATTTTGAATGCCGCTGTCGCGTCCGCCAAGCCGCGTCGGTTGCTCGATATTGGTACCGGAACGGGCCTGGTCGCAGAAGCACTCATTGATCGTTTCGATGACATCATTGCCATCGACAACGACAGCCAGATGCTCGCCGCCGCCGAACAAACCCTACGTCCCAAGCTCTCGGAAGGCAGCCAGCTATCGCTGATCGAGTCGACAGCTGAAGGCTTCACCCCGACGCCTGGGTGGCGGGCGCATCTAGTCACCATCTGCCGTGCGTTTCACTGGCTCGACCAGCCTGCCGTACTAGAGCGGCTGGTGGACCAGGTGGAGCCCGGTGGTGCGGTGGCGATTTTTGGTGACAGTAGTTTTTGGGCCGCCACCAGTCCTTGGAAAAGCGCCGTGCGCCAAGTCATCCAAGACTTCCTCGGCGAACAACGCCGCGCCGGGCAGAAAACCTTCAGCCATCATGATCGGCCCTACAGCGACATCCTGGCCGAGTCAGCCTTCCGCCACGTTGAAGAGTTCCACGTCCCAGTGCAACGCACCTGGTCCAGCGAGTCGATCCTTGGCTACCTCTACTCCACGTCGTTTGCTTCACGCGATCTATTCGGCGACAGCCTAAGCGATTTTGAGAACACGGTTAAAACGATGCTCGCCGAACACAGCGACAAGGACACCTTCATCGAAGACAACGAATTCGTCATCCGCATCGGCCGCAAAGAAAAGCCATGACAGGGATACAGAGCAGGCAATACGGGCGGCTGACCGTACCCGAAAATCTTCACATGCATGACGAGGAGCGCCTGGCTGCGGCGATCCGCGCAACTCGGCGAATCCATCACCACCAACGCACTAATGCCTGCCCCGGCATCATTTTCCCGTCTAATCGTCACCACCTCTAAGGAGAATTCATGCCAGCGTTCAGCCATGAAGAAGCAGCGTTCTTCGTTGCCAACGGCTTCGTGATCAAACGCAACTTCGTCCCGAGCCAGCTTGTGGATCAAGCTAGCGCTCTTATCGACAACTGGTACGGCACTCAAATGGACGCGGAAGACGTTGCGGCGTATACGCAGCGCTCCTTCGCGCCGGAGCTGGGCTCCAGCCCTGAGCTTCTCGCGCTATTCCACGACTCGGGTGTCGCCGACGCGGCTCGCTCCTTTATCGGCGAGATCGCCCCCATCACCACAACCCAAATTCAGATCCGTATCCCCGAAAGCGACCTGACCGGCGCCCAACCGGAGAAGGCGATGCATGTCGACGGTGTGTCATGCCCGCACCTTGACCCCGCAGAGCTACGCACATTCTCGATGATCGCTGGAGTGGTTCTATCGGATGTGAGTGACCCGCGCGGGGGTGCGCTCAAGTTCGTGCGCGGGGGGCATCACACGATGGCGGACTGGTTTCGTACCCAGTGGAAGCTCGGTATGACCGACCAAGTACCGCCGCATATCGACATGGCAGAGGGTGAGGCGTTCATCGCACAACCCGGCGATGTGCTGTTCATGCACCATCTGGTGCCGCACGCGGTCGGCCTCAACCACACCCAGACACCGAGAAAAATGGCGTACTTTCGCGTCTCGCACAAGGAACACGAGAACCGTCGCCTCCAGGCATTGCGCGACCCGTGGCTGGATTACCCGGCCTTGACCGCTGCACTCCGGTAGCACGGACTCATGACCGTTCCGCCGAGAGCCGCTGGCCGCAGCAGACCGACCCAGATCTAATTTCAACCTCGATTCGACGGAGAGCTTGAGCATGCGCGTAATTACCGAGAGCCAAATCGATATTGCCGCTCAAGCCATTACCGGCGGTCGACTCGTCGTCGCGCCCACTAGCCGCTGGTACATGGTCTGCTGCGCGGCAGACAACCAACAAGCCTGCCAAGGCATATTCGCGGCAAAACAACGAGCCGAATCCAAGAGCCTCGCCCTTGTCGTTCCATCAAAAGAATTCGCTACCGAACACTTTGTCCTCAGCCAGAGTGCCAGCCGCCTCATCGAATACTTCTGGCCAGGCGATCTAGCGCTTCTCCTGCCGTGGAAAAACCCTCGGATGGGTGAACGTCATACAGCGGTCGGGAACCCGAACGCTCTCATCACCTCCGACCCCGGCCCCCTCGGCGCGCTCGCAACTGCCACCGGCCGTCCGTTAGCGGCAACGACAGTAAACATCTCCAGCCCCACAACGGCCGCCGAGTTCGGGCCCGCTATCACCCTGGAACAAGTCAAAGAGTTCCTAGACATATCCAAAATGGAGATAGCAGCCGCTATAGACGGAGGTATCTGCCCGGCAGCGAACCATCTCACCATCATCGACTGCATCACGGACAAACCCAGCACCCTCCGGTCTGGGCTAGTCCACACCAGAGCAGTCAACGCAGCGCTCGGGAAAACCGCGGCGTACGAGCATCCTTAGCCGACGGTTTGCCACGAACCCGACGCGTTGAGACTTCTGGCCGGTGCCAGTTATTCCTCTCGGTACAGATACAGCCCGGCTCTGGTGAGGTCTGCGCGCATCGCCGCGCCTAGCTCGATTTCCCCCATTTCATATAGGCCGGCGAGCGCGGCCAGAACATCGCCTTCGGCTGGGCCGTCGCCTAGCCATGCGCAAACGTCGCCTACAAGGGCCCGGTCGCTTAGCAGTGCGACGCCGACCTCAGCGGCGGCCGTGTTCACAGCGCTCGCGCCGGGGTCGTCGGGGCCAAGCTCGAAGACCAGCGTGATTAGCCGGTCGAAACGCTCGACCATTGCCTCGTCCAGCGGGCCTTCCACGATCCGGGCAACCGCGCCGTCAGGGGGGGCGGCCGTATGGGCGGTAGCCGGGGAAGTTGATCACCTCGGCCTCCAAATGCGGATTGTCGGTGGTTCGTGTGTGCGGTTGGGATTGCCTGCGGGCTTAGGATCGTTGGTAGCTCTCGGTTGGGTGCCTTAACGCCCTGTGAGCCGGGGGTTAGATGGCCGGTCAGGAGTTGCCGCACCCGAAAGGGTGTTCCTGCCGGCCATCGCCTCACACGGGGCTATTTAGCGGCTTGGGTTTCGGCCATGGTTTGGATCATGTGCTGGTATTCCGATGCCTGCGAGGCCAGCAACCCAGCCCGTTCCTGCGAAGTGAAGGCCTGTTGGTCGAGATCGACGATGGTGGACCGGAGTTGGCCGATGCTGACCAATTCACGGTGGTAGCGCGCGCTGGCGCAGGCAAGGTTCGCCACATACATGAGGTGATCGGTGTCACCGCGGCCCAGCCACATCCCGATCAGCTGCTCGATGATCGCGCCTGCGTACTCTTCGGTGTCTTTCGGTAGCGATGTCTCGTAGGCATCGTCGCGTTCCTCGAACAGTTCCAGCCCAATCTCGGATTCCCGACGTGTGGGGTGGACCCAGTGCCGAAAGTCCAGCTCCAAGCCGTGAACGTTGAGGCGGAGTTCACGCCTGGGCTCGAAGGCGCCTTCCTGACTGGTGCCGGGCACAATCACCACGTCCTGCACGCAGGTGCGGCCGACCACCAGCTCGGGTGAGAATGTCACGCGGCCGGAGACGGCGCTGCCTTCGATGTTGTAGACCACGACCCCGGTCAAAATGTGATCCATCGTGGTGACCACCGTGTTGGGCCAGCGGTCTCCGAACTCAATGACGACAGGCACAGCTCTGCTCCTTAACGATTCGTGATCCCCAGAGGGTTGCCGTCCTCCGGAAAAGTGAACGTCCAACACATACTCCTTCACCCCACCTGCGGGAAGAGCTTTTCCACAACTAGTGGAAGCACTTGGCCTTCAACGGGGTTTCATATCGAAATTTCGGCTGAGCGGGAGAGCTTTCACTGCAGCACTGAACGCTTCGTGCGTAGTTCGCTAGCCCTATTTCGTAGGTAAGTACTGAGATGATGTCCCGATGAGCGGAGTCGACACGGTACGGGGCATCAACTATCAGCATTTTCACGCCATCCGGGACTGTGGATTTAAGGGTGTTTCTGGCCTGATTCGCAACGGCATCACGGCCAGCGACACCGCGGCCAGGATTAGCCCGATCGAGGAATGGCGGGCCTCATTTCCGCCGAGCAGCGCCCGTACCGACTCGGCGGTAACGTAGGCGGCGAGGGTGAAGAAGGACACCGCGATGATCCGCAGCGCTGTCTTTTTCCGCTTCTCATGATCCGGGCCGCTGAACTGCCAGGCGACCGCCACCGCGGAGGACACCTCGATCACCGAGTCCAGACCGAAACCGATCAGTGCGGTCGACGACGCGGCCGTTCCGGCGGCAATCGCCACGATCGCCTCGATCACGTTATAAGTGATTGTCGCCGCGACCAGGAGTCTGATCCGGCGCACTAGCGTTGCCCGTCGTGCATCCGCAGCCGTCTCCGTCGCGGCGGCCATCAGCAGCAGTCCTCGTCGCCGGTCAGGCACACGGTCGGATCCACCGCTCGACCACCCCGAGTAAATCGCCTAGTGCATGTGCCAGGCGCCCGTCAGCCAACTCATACCGTGACCGACGACCTTCTGGAACCGCAATCACTAAACCGCAGCCGCGCAGGCACGCCAGGTGGTTCGATAGGTTTTGGCGGGTCACCCCGAGCAGGTCGGCCAGCTCGGCCGGATATCCCGGACCTTCCCGCAACGCCAGCAACAACCGGGCCCGGGTCGGATCCGACAACGCGTGCCCAAAACGAGCTAGCACCTGGGCGTACGACGCAGTGGGTAGCTCACTCGCGGTCTTCATCGCTCAAGAGTACAGCATTCTCTGAATTCAGCAGAAATTGAACATGACATGCTTCCTAATCTTCGCGTCAGCGATGTCCAGAACCGGGGGAAGGTCCCCGTTGGATGGTGGTGGGGTCGTATGCTGAACTCCATGTTCGGCGCGACCCGCGCCCTCGGGGCAGTCATCGATTTCGCACGAGGTGCGAATAACCCCGCCCTGCCCGCGGCGATCCTCGTGGTCACCGGTCTGACCGCCGGTCTAGGACTACGCGCCCTCCGCACCATAGACGACACCGGGCCGCCGCCTGTTTCGACACCGGAGCCCACAGGCGCAGATCTTCAATCCGATCGCGAACTTGCCGCCGCAGACGCCTAACGCAAAGGGCTGTCGCGTCAGCCGAGAGAACAGCGCCGAAGCCGAAGAGGCCATCGACGGCCCGATGCCCCCAGGGGCTCGGCCGATCACACCGAATAAGTCGGTCACTGTCCCGGGTGGGTGTGTGCCACTGACGGTTCGGTGGGGATGTTGCGGTCGATGTGATCGGCATGGAATAACGCTTGGGTCAGTAATCGCTGCACGTGATCGTTCGCGGCGGAGTAGTAGACGAAGGTGCCTGCGCGGCGCCCCTTCACCAAACCAGCTAACCGGAGTTTCGCTAAATGTTGACTAACCGCGGTGGGGGCTGCGCCGGCGAGTTCAGCTAGGCAAGCGACAGACGATTCCCCCTGGAGCAGCGCCCAAAGAACTTTGATGCGTGTGGGATCGGCCAGGAGCCGGAACGACTCGGCGGCGAGGTGAACCTGTTCCTCTCCTGGCATGTCGAACTCCGGCAATGACGTGTGCATGGGACCAGAGTACCCATTACCTGCATGTCTGCGCATCTATGCTGCTAGCCTTGTCTTCTGGGCCACTGCAACAGACAGCAGCGGGAGCACGAGGTAGGGCTGTCATGATCGAACACCATGACCACAACGAATCCCACGACCACGGCCATGACCGCGCCGATGCGCATGCACGCGGGCACGATCATGGAGGGCGAAGGATGTTGACGTCGACATGGAGACGTATCCGACATGCGATCGTTCCGCATAGTCATGACAGCGCCGACCGGTTCGACACCGCCTTGGAGACCAGCAAACGTGGCATGCGGACGCTGATCTGGTCGTTCGCCGCATTGTTCGTCACTGCCGTAGCGCAGCTGGTGATCGTGCTGTTTACCGGTTCGGTGGCGTTGCTGGGCGACACGATTCACAACTTCGCCGACGCGTTGACCGCGCTGCCTATTGGGATCGCGTTCCTGCTTGCCCGCCGTGCGGCCACCCGTCGCTACACCTACGGCCTGGGTCGGGCCGAAGACCTCGCCGGGTTGGTCGTGGTCCTGGTCATCGCCGCCTCGGCCGCCTTCGCGAGCTATGAATCGATACTGCGCCTATTTAACCCATGGCCGGTGAGTCATCTCTGGATTGTCGCAGCCGCCGGTGTCATCGGATTTGTAGGCAACGAGATTGTGGCCCGTTGTCGGATTGTTGTGGGCCGCGAGATCGGTTCGGCCGCATTGATCGCCGACGGCGTGCATGCCCGCACCGACGGATTCGCCTCGCTTGCGGTGGTACTCGGTGCCGTCGGAGTCGCCCTAGGTTTCCCGCTCGCTGACCCGATCGTCGGCCTCGGGATCACCGTGGCGATTTTGTTCGTGCTCCGCGGCGCCGCTAAAGAAGTATTCCGACGTCTCATGGATGCCGTTGATCCGAAGGCTGTCGATCTTGCCGAGCGCACCGCCCGGGCGGCCCCCGGAGTGCTCGACACCGGCCAGATACGGATCCGATGGATCGGTCATAGCCTTCACGCTGAACTTGCCGTTACCGTCGACTCCGCCCTGACCGTGGCACAAGCCCACTACATCGCCCACGATGTCGAGCACCGCCTGATACATGCTGTGCCGCGACTAGCGTCCGCTATCGTGCACACCGAACCCGCCACAGGCGCCGACACGACGCACGACGCGCTGGCCCATCACCGCTAACCCGCCGACCGGCGCTACGGCTTGGCGTGGCTCGATCCGGGATCACAGTCGTGCGGGTCAGTCCTTATCGGGGCCACCACCCATCATTTTCAGCATCGCCGCGCCGCCCGAGGTTAAGAACCGCGCAAGCACAGTGCGCCTAGCGCTAGGAATGGGACTGTGGTTTCGCGCCGGGTGGAGACCAGGTAGAAAGTAGAGAAGGCTTCACTCAGCGACGCCTATTGTCTGGTTTGCGCGCACAGGTAGATGCCGCGGCTACAGACACATCTCGGGCTCCTCAGGAACGAACTGCCTGCAGGAAATGCTCCCGACGGTGACGTCGATGGGAGTTGCTTGGGCGGCGAGATCGATAGAGTCTGGTTACATGAGCAAGGAAATCTTTTTTGGCGATTATGATTCCGGCGCGCCCTATGATGTGCCGCCGCATCAGCTTCCGGATTTCATTGAGCCCGGTGACATCACCGACGATGCCCTAGCGCTTTTTCTACTCGAGCGGTTCGAAGAAGAAGGCGAAATACTAGGCCCAGCCGGAATCACTGGCTGGTACCAACCACACCGCAAAGCCATGACCATCGTGGACGGCCATCGAGAAAAAGTTGCCGAATTCGGTCAATATGATTCAGCCCGCCACGGCGCGTACTGGAACCCCGTCCGAGTGATGTACTCACTGGAAGGCCGCCAAGCGATCCTCGGCGCGTATCTACTCGAACCGCACAACACTCCGACTAAGAAAACTCTGCATTTTGCCTGCCGAGCATTAGCCGCAGCCTACGCATACCACGACAGCTACGACCCCGACTGGTCACTCAAATCAGCCGGCGACGAGTGAACCGGCTATCTGGTTCGGGTTTCAGACCTGACGGCAACCTTGACGGCAACGTCCCCGAACGATCCCATACGCCAACGGCCGGGCACGGACACTTTCCTGCAGAAGCACACGCAGACACACGCCTACGGACGCGCTCTGTCTACCTGAAAAGCGGAAGGTCGCCGGTTCGATCCCGGCCCTGGCCACACCTTTGACCAGCAGATATGTCACTTTTTGGCTCTGTTTTCCTGCCGATTTTCGCCGTTTGACGGCAACCGTGACGGCAACGTGGTTCCAGCCTCCAGTAAGCGTTCCACGAAGCCTTCCGTACAAGCTCTGCCGCTGTGAATGCGATAAGAAAGTCAACGGTCAAGTTGCGGGAAGGTGCCGTTTGCTAGGGACAACTGTCCAAGGTCACGACCGACGACAGAGCCACACGGCGAGATCATCTGAGCTAAGCTGCGAGTTTGCCTCAACGAGCTGCACAAACGCCTCTATAAGATCCTCATTTCGGTGGCGCGCCCATTGCTCCCTTAGCTGCCGACCCAATCCCGGATCTGCGGCTTTGAGAATTGCTAAGTAGGTGGCCTCTACGAGGCGAAGAGCTTGGGAATCTCGACTGATGCGGCTGCGCCAACTATCGTCTCGATCCTCAAACCAACGGGTGAGCCTCAAAGCCAATTGAGCACCGACGATTTCGACTGGCTTCGCTAGATCGTCCTCAGTAACAGACTTAAGCCACGCACGGAAATGACGACGAGGAAACTCAAAATCAACTCGACGGCGCACCTCACGAGCCACACGCCATCGGTAAGTCCCCTTCTTTGCAAGGGCTAGGGATGCCTTGGCCGCGTACGGTGCCAAGAACTTGCCTGCAATTGCAGCCCCCGTTTCCAGTCCACTCACCTGATGCTTCCTCTCATCCAACCGCTGCAACCACAGGCGCGCGCTGAACAATATGCAGAAACAGAGAAGGCTACAACAACCCATCTGAGATCCTGTTGCGAAATAAGTAAGTCAAACAGCCATATGTTTACCCTGCCCAGGAGACATGTATTGAAATTATTCAATCATTGAGGAGTCCCTGCTCGCGCCACATACAGAGAACACGGTTGCCGTAGTTGTTGGTTCCGGCGACTCGGTCTAGCTCGGCGCCGGTCGGGACACGGCCTTGTTGTTGTTGTTCCTGAACATAGTGTTCCCACATGACCTGCTGAGCGGAAGGTCTGGAGACGACAGAAAGCTCCGGCGAGCCAGTCGACACATCGGTCTCATCCGCAGTCTCTGTGTCTGTCTCCGTCTCCGAGTCATCCGCTTCGTCTATCCGGGCCTCGGCTGACGGGCCGCGATGTGCGAGGAGTTTAACCGCAAGCAGTAGGGCAACGGGTGGCCAGCCTGCTACGAGAACTGGCTGCCAGGCGAAGGTGGGTGCGGCAGCGATGTTGGCGGCCAGTGACACGACGATCGCTAACAGAAACGCGACCCAAGCAGTGATGTGGCTTCGCCAACTCTGACCATATTTGGCTTTAAGTAGCCCGAGGGTGGCGAGTAGGAGGAGTCCGTCGACGGACAGCGGCCACAGCTTCGCGCCGGTGTGGTCTCCGCCGCCACCCAGAGCGAACACCTTCTGATGCTGATACGACGCATACGCAGCCACACCGGCCACGACAAGAGCACATATGCGCCGTATCCACAGGTCAGGGCCGATCCTTAATCGCGGCCCGGTTTCGACGGCTAGCTGATCGGGCTCAGTCATGGGATGGGTTTTTGAGGCTGTCGTCGAGGCGTTGGATGCCGGCCCGCATGGTGTCAAGGTTGGTGTGGGCATAGACGTCCATCGTGACCTTAAGATCCGCGTGGCCCGCGACGGCTTGAACGATGTGCGGGGGAACGCCCTCCTCTAGCAGCAACGTGATGCACGTGTGGCGCAAATCGTGGAAACGCTTGGGTCGTGGGCCGAGAAATTTGAATGTCCACGGCAGCGACACTATCTCTCTTTAGTTTGGCCGGGTTGAATCACCCTGCACTGGTTAACTAGGTGCTCCCGTTACAGATTTCCTTCTCTGACCTTCCTGCGGGTCTGCCAAGAACACCGTTCACCCACAAAATTTATGACACTCCCCGCCTACTACCGCACAGAACTCACCATCGCAGCGATCGTCCTCTGGCTCCGATGACTCACAGGACACTCCCTAGGAACTGGCCCGTGGAGGGCGCCCCGTAGCGCCGGAGGCTGGTGAAGGTGGGTCCCGGCGATCTCCCCAGTCCTGCTGGTTCAATTCGCAGATGTACCTGCCGCCGGTGTTCTCCCGCAGGCGAAAACCGAGACGCTCGCTTGTCCTGATCGATTTAACGTTTGTCGGCTTCGTCTTCGTGACGACGGTTAGATCAGGGAATTGCGAGAACAACCACTCAAGAGCCATGCGGGATGCTTCGGTACTAATTCTGCGACCCTGATGCGCTGGCGCGATGATCCAGCCGAACTCGACCTCACCTTCGGGGGCATTAACGTCGTGGAATCCAAGCATCGCGACGTTCTCACTAACCGATCCGGAGGGCTCGACTATGTCAACCATCCATGACGCGAATCCTTGTCTTGCCCAACGTTCGTGGTTGGCCTTAGCGTCGGCGGCCATTTGACCTGCATCCCAAGGGGAGTCCAAGAAAGCCAACGCCGCCTCGCTGCCGTAGTGCTTAACGTAATTCGGCCCATCTGCTGCATTGACCGGATGGAGCACCATGTTCGCCGAGCGCAAGATCACGCCACGCGGAGGGTTGTCGGCGGGGTCCAGAATCACTTGCTCTCCATTAAGTGGCTTCACTCCGGAATATAGCGTGATTGCATCTATGCGAGCCGAGCATTTGTTGTAATGCGAATGGATACCTGCGTACGAGCTTCCGATATGGCGCGATGAAAATTCGGCGCCGAGACTTCGAGTGCTCCACCACGACCGCCACACCGGC
>DATATO010000115.1:0-3359 GCA_036268755.1 Mycobacteriales bacterium
CGAGCATTACGTGCTCGGCCGCCCTTTCATATCTCTGGGGTGACTTCCAGGAACCGGTCGTTATGGGGGCCTTGCTGGGAGGCTTCAGGCTCCGGCCTGCGCTCCCAGCTCGCGACGTTGTATGGCGTCGGCGGTGATCACTCGGGTTATGTTGAGCGCCTGGGCCAACGCCGGGTCGTTGAAGATGTTCTGGCCGGCGACGGTTTTGATCGGCACACCGGTAGTGAATATCAAGTAGTGCCCGTTGCGGGAGAAGTGCAGCGGACGCGCCTGCGCCGCGTCGACTGTCATGTTTGTGGGCACGATCATGTCGAAGTTTCCACCGCCGGTACCACGCAACGCGTCGGCAAGGGCGTTCACATTGTCAGCAGTCGCCAGGTTCAGGATGCCCGCGGTGATCAGGAATGTGTGCGCCGTGTCCGTGATCGCGGCGCGAATCACCTGGGTGCAGTCCAGGCTCCGCAGCATGGTCGACGCGTTGCCGCTCGCTGTCTCCGGACAACGCTTCTCCTCCTGAGTGGCAATGACCTCGTAGCGCACCCGCCCGAATTGCAACGCCTTGGTGGGGAAGACCTCCTTGGTCGTCAACGGCGCAGGGTCCTTGCTGCGGTCTCCCGTGTCGACCGTCGGACTCGGAGCTCCCGGTTTGATCCACACCGCATCGTCCCGCTTCGTCCCCGAACCGTCGGTAACGAACGTCGTGACTGCCACCGACACCACCACGAGCACCACGGCGGCGATCAGTTGGGTGAGCCGGCGCCATAGCCGATCCGTGCGGCTGCGATCGATCGGGACGGCGAGCTCTGCCTCGGCGGGATAGGCCCCACCGGGATAGCTGATCGACGCTGGGTGTGGCTCGGCTACCGAGAACATCGCCGCAGGTGGATACGACTCGGGCTCGGCGGGCGATGCGCTCAGCGGGAAGGGCTCGGCCGGCGGTTGATAGGGCGATGTGCTAGCCATAGGCGAGTAGGTGTCGGCCGGCTCCGGTTGCGCTGACACCGGTGGGTGCACCCGGGGTGGCACGCGGGCCGAACCGGCGGCCCGCCGGGCGACGGGTGCGGGCTCCTCGTCAGGCTGGTTGGCCTGCTGCGGTGTGGACGGCCTGCCCCATCCCGCCGCAATGGGCAGCCGTGACTGGCCGTCGCTCGAGGACGGTGGCGTCGACGAAGGGGTCGTCACGGCTCTCAGCGTAGCGAGTTAGCCTGTGTCGACGAACTAGACGAGGCTGCTGTTATGCGTTCTACATTCGCCTATCCTGCTGAGTTCGTCGACATAACCGCCAGGAGCCCCACCGGAGGTGGACCATCGACCCGGATATCCCGCTGACCCGTGTCCGACTCGACCTTAGCTACGACGGCTCGGAATTCTCCGGTTGGGCGCATCAGCGTGAGCAACGTACGGTGCAGGGCGTGCTGACGGAGGCGCTCTCGACGATCATGCGACAGCCCATCGCCCTCACCGTCGCCGGCCGTACGGACGCTGGGGTGCATGCCACAGGCCAGGTGGCGCACTACGACGTGCCGCAATCGATCTGGGGTCGCTATCGGGACGGTCTGCGGCGACGACTCAATGCGGTGTTGCCGGCCGACGTGCGAGTCCACCGCCTGGCCGAGGCGCCGGCTGCGTTCGATGCCCGATTCTCGGCCTTGGGTCGTCACTATCGATATCGCATCGACAACTCGCCCGAGAGTGGTTATGATCCGCTCCGCCGAACGGACACCCTGAGCTGGCCGCGCCCGCTCGATATCGACGCGATGAACGCCGCGGCCGATCTCATGCTCGGCGAGCACGACTTCGCGGCGTTTTGCCGCAAAAAACCGCAGGGAACGACGATCCGCTGTCTGCGGGAACTGCGCTGGGTGCGTACCCACGACGGCGACGCCAGTGATCCCGCCGGCGGGACCCGGGAGATTCTGATGGCGAGGGTGTCGGCTGACGCGTTCTGTCATTCAATGGTGCGGAGCCTGGTTGGCGCGGCGCTCGCCGTAGGGGAGGGGCGGTGTCCGCCCGAGTGGCAGGGGGATCTGCTGAACCTCCAGGAACGCTCCAGTGCGGTGGCTGTCGCGGCCGCCCATGGCCTCACCCTGGTCCGGGTGGACTACCCGGCCGATTCGGACCTCGCGGCCCGCAGTCTTATCACCCGCCGGGTGCGCGAGCGTTGATCACGCTCGCGAGTCGGTCCAGGCCGTCCCGAAGCATGGCGGTGACGACCGGATCCGTGGCGTCGTAGTCTGGAACGTCGAGCTTCACGACGGTCACGAATAGTAGGTAGTGCCCCTGCGATCGATGGTCGATGACCTTCTTGCGGGATTTCAGCCGGTTGTCGGCGTTGGGCAGGGATTGCAGGGTGAAGGCCCCGTTGCCGCCGGGATCGTTCAGCAGCTGGTCGATCTCGGCGGCGCCGGGAGCGTCCGCCAGATTCGCAATCCCGAGCGTGGCGGCGTACTGGCCGGAGTCGTCCCGCATCGTGCCGCGGATCACCTGATTGCACTCGTAGTTACCGAGAGCCTGAATCAGTCGGTCGCCGCGAGCCGCTGACGGGCAGGAATGCAGGTTTTCCTGTGCCAGCAGTGTGTAGCGGTGCGACTGTACGGCAAAGCTCCGCTGTGGAAATATCTCGGCCTCGATCAATTTCGCGGGATCGATGACGCGATCGCGGAGTCGGGCGGCCGTGTCGGCGTGCTGCGTGCCCGACTTTTCCTTGGGCGGATCCTTCACGAAACCGAATATCGCGAACCCGATCAGCGCGGCCGCGATAAAGACGGCGAGCACGATGTTGGCGACGGTGAGTATGCGGCCCTGCTCGCCCGTTCCCCCGTCCATGCTCATACCGTAGCGTCGTTCGCCAGCTTTAGAATGCTCCCAGAGACCCTTTAAGGACGTGTCCGGTGCGCCAGCCGGTTTCGGTGCCGCTGGGCGGTGCCCGCTGTGATCGCCTGGTATGGCGCCAGGTATCGTTATGGTCTGTTGCACGCCACATGCCGGCATTGATGTAGTTGTGTCTGAGGCCGGCATGGTTGATCGCGACGTTGTTGACTACAGCGAGCGCTCCGCCTCTTACGGCGGGCTCGTCACATTGAGTGAAGACAAGGCAGACCCTGTGCGTACCTATACTCCCAAGCCGGGTGACATCGACCACCGCTGGCATGTGATCGATGCGGCAGATGTGATACTCGGCCAGGCGGCCAGTAGCGCTGCCAAGTTGCTGCGTGGCAAGCACAAGGCCACGTTCGCCCCAAACGTCGACGGCGGTGACTATGTCGTCATCGTGAACGCTGAGAAGATCGCGCTCACGGGCAACAAGCGTCGGGACAAAATCGTGTACCGCCACTCCGGTTACCCCGGTGGCATCAAGC
>DATATO010000116.1:0-13423 GCA_036268755.1 Mycobacteriales bacterium
GTGGTCGGCCTGATGCCGCACCCCGAGCACGCGATCGACAAGCTCACCGGGCCCTCCACCGACGGCCTGCCGTTTTTCACCTCCGTTCTGCAAGGGTTGGTGGCATGAGCGCTCCAAGTGCAACCGAGATCTCCGTTGACACCGTAGAGACCGCGGCCCGTACGGCCGACCAAGCCCAACCCTACGCGGAGTTGGGATTGAAAGAAGATGAATATCAGCGGATCCTTGCGATCCTGGGGCGCCGACCGACTCAGACCGAGCTCGCCATGTATTCGATCATGTGGAGCGAGCATTGCTCCTACAAGTCGAGCAAGGTGCACCTGAAGCAGTTCGACGAGAAGGCCCCGAAGTCCGACGCGTTGCTCGTAGGAATGGGGGAGAACGCTGGCGTTATCGACGTGGGTGACGGACTCGCGGTCACCTTCAAAATAGAGAGCCACAACCACCCGAGTTATGTCGAGCCCTACCAGGGCGCCGCGACCGGCGTCGGCGGGATCGTGCGCGACATCCTCACCATGGGCGCCCGGCCGATCGCCGTGATGGACTCGCTGCGCTTCGGTGCGCCCGATGCGGCGGACACCGCCCGGGTCGCAAAGGGCGTCATCGCCGGGGTCGGGGGCTACGGCAACTGCCTGGGCCTACCCAACATAGGCGGCGAGGTCGTTTTTGACCCCTGCTACCAGGGAAACCCGCTGGTCAACGCCCTGTGCGTCGGCATCATGCCAATCGACCAGATCCAGCGCTCCGCCGCGACCGGTGTCGGAAACGTCGTTGTGTTGCTCGGCGCCAAGACCGGCCGCGACGGCATCGGTGGTGTCTCGGTGCTCGCCAGTGCCACCTTCGACGACGATGCTCACGCCGCCCGCCCGAGCGTGCAGGTGGGGGACCCCTTCGTCGAGAAGTTGCTCATCGAGTGCTGCCTGGAGTTGTTCGAGCGCAAGCTGGTCGTGGGTATCCAGGACCTTGGCGGCGCCGGCCTCACCTGTGCCACTACGGAAACGGCCGCCGCGGGTCATTCCGGCATGCGGGTTTACCTGGAGCGGGTGCCGCTGCGCGAGGCCAGCATGGAGCCACACGAGATCCTTGCCAGCGAGTCGCAGGAGCGGATGCTCGCGGTGATCCGACCCGACGATGTTGCCGAGGTCATGACGCTGGCGGAGCGCTGGGGCGTGCACGCCACCGCCATCGGCAAGGTCACCGACGGCGATCGGCTCGTGATCACCTGGAACGATCAGACCGTCGTGGACGTGCCGCCGGCGAGTCTCGCCGACGAGGGACCGGTGTATCACCGGCCCATGCAACGGCCGGCGGACCTCGACGCCCTCGTGGCCAGCAGCGCGCAGCAGTTAGACCGGCCGCAGACCCGCGCCGAGCTGCGCGAGACCCTGCTCACCCTGCTCTCCGGTGCTAACCTGTGCAGTCGCGAGCCGGTTACCCGGCAATATGATCGATACGTGGGCGGTAACACTGTCCTTGCGCAGCCGGCCGACTCCGGCATGATCCGGGTGGACGAGCGGACCCAGCGCGGCATCGCACTTGCCACCGACGGCAACGGTCGCTATGCCCGGCTCGATCCATACGCCGGCGCTCAGCTCGCGCTCGCCGAGGCGTATCGCAACGTCGCCGTCAGCGGCGCCACTCCCGCTGCGGTCACCAACTGCCTCAACTTCGGTAGCCCGGAAGATCCGGGTGTGATGTGGCAGTTCGCTGAGGCGGTTCGGGGCCTGGTAGACGGCTGCCTGGCGTTTGGGATCCCGGTGACGGGCGGCAACGTCAGCTTCTACAACCAGACCGGCGACACCGCGATCAACCCAACCCCGGTCATCGGCGTGCTGGGCGTGATCGACGACGTTCGGACCCGAATTGCCAGCGGCCTGGGCGCCGTCGGCGATGCGATCGTGCTGCTCGGTGAGACCCGCGACGAAATCTCCGGCAGCGAGTGGGCCTGGCAGATCCACGGCCACCTGGGCGGAACCCCGCCGGTCGTCGACTTCGCCGCAGAGATCCGGCTTGCCGAGTTGCTACAGGCCGCCGCCGAGGACCGCCTAGTCTCGGCCGCGCACGACCTCTCCGACGGCGGGTTGGCGCAGTCCCTGGCGGAGTCCTGCCTAGCTTCCGGCAATGGAGCGGCTGTCGCACTTCCTGCCGGTCAGGATGCCTTCGTCCAGCTCTTCTCCGAGTCCACCGCCAGGGCGATGGTGTGTGTATCTCAAGCCAACCTGGCCGAACTGATTCGCCGCTGCAGCGAGATGGGCATACCCGCAGTCGAGCTCGGTGTCGTGACCGAGTCGGGCGGACTGGAGATATCAGACGGCTTCTCGATCAAATCGGACGAGCTGCGGCGCGCGTACACAACTGTGCCTGCTGCCCTTATCTAGGTTCGCCTGTGCCAAAGTTTGTGGATGCCCCCGAGTCCGTTCGGAGCGCGCTGGCAGCGATCGATGCCGGTGCGGCTCCGTCGCGGGAGACACTGAAGCTTGCGGTGTTGCATCTGCTGCATGTCCTGGCTCGGCGCGCCCCCGGCCGTTCGGTGGAAGTGCGGGTGCCGCCCTTCGGAGCCGTGCAGTGTGCTCGGCCGGCCGCGATCGGTGCCGCGGCGGAACAGCCCTCGTCGCATTCTCCGGTACACCGCAGGGGAACGCCACCTAACGTTATCCAGACCGATCCGGTGACATGGCTGCTGCTGGCGAGCGGCCGGCTGAGCTGGGAGATTGCGGTGGCGGATGGCCGATTGAGTCTGAGCGGGGTTCGCGCTGATGTGTCGAGCGTGGTGTCGGAATTGTGGCGTTGACCGGTGTCTGCGTGGTACCGCTCGCCCGAAGTATCGCCCCAGTTTCCTGACCTTTTGTCTCACTCAAAGCCGGGGAAGCCACAACCATGACTGTCGCTCCCGCCTCCGCATGTGTTCGTAGCTGAAGTTCCCGGTGCCGGTTTCCCAGAAACAATGCCGTTCGGGAACTCGTTACCTGTTCCACATCGATGCTCATGGGATCGCCTGATACGTGAACGGCCGCGACCGTAGAACCTGACACGTGTAGTCCGCCGTGAAACCGCGAAGGCAGCTGCAGCAGCCACATGTCCGAGACACCGCCAGTTTCCCGAAACAGCAGGGTCGCCGATGCCCGGTCTTCCCGTGCCGGTGGCAGGTGCCGCAGCGCGGGGTCGGCCCAGTTCAAGGCGGTGGACAACACGGTACGGGCCGGCCAACGCCTCGGCGCGAACAGATAGGTCTCCCGAAAACGCGGATCGGCGGCAGTGCTGCGATCCAGCCGTCGCAGATATTCCGTCAGCTCCATCCGGTCGGGCTCGGCAAGGGCAGCCAATCTTTCGAGCAGATCGAAGCGCTGCGAGGCTCGGGGAAGATGGCACAGATAGCGTGCAAGATAGCTATCCAGTTGCCCACTGGTCTGTTGCGGCGAAATAAGGCTCATGAGGTGATCCGTAAAATGGCGATGGCGGCGTCTGCCGCATTCGACGCCGGGGCCGGCTGCCGGATGCGATATAGGGAAAAGAAACGATGCCTACGCGTGGCAGTGTTGTCGCCACGGTTGTGGATCCCAAGGGCCCGCGCGGGGTCGTTCCTGCGGTAGTGCGGCGTGCCTAGCGGCAGCTACACATCATTTGCAGAGCGCACATGCGCATACACATACAGCGAGCGGCCACATCGACGTCGAGCATGATCGACCGGAAAGGCTGCTGCGAATACATGGGACAAATGCAATCACGTTTGTCCGGTAGGGCGCCACCCGCCGAGCGCTTTTTCTGCGAAATTCGTGGACAGAATTGGATGGTACGCAAGGTCACATTCCAGCTATCCCCAGGCTGAGCTGGGCCAATGCGATGTAATACCGATCTCGGCCGCTAATCGGGTCACTTTGGGCTCGGTCGCGAACGCGGTCAACTAGACTCGTGGCGTGCCCAGCGGAGACGGCAGAGTCGCTTTCGACCTCGATCCCTACGTCAAAAGTCCCCAAGATGCCAACGGTGTCTGTGGCGAACATTCTCCCGGCCTTGAGATTTCCCACGCCGTTGATCAGTCATCGTCGCGCTTGCTTATTAAGATTCCGGGCGCCGGCCGCCTCGGTAAGTTCGTATCGGAGCAGGTCTCGGCGCATGCCGGAGCTGCGCAACTCGTTGGCGACAGTGCGTCGCGAACGTTGGGAGGAGAAAGGCGTGACTAACGCCGCAGACGATCGTGACGATGCGGTCGCCGTGACGGGTGGGCGAAGCAATCCGGTTCGGGTAAATACCTACACCAGCCCCTCCGGCATTACCTACGCCGAATCCGGAGTGGATCTTGAGGCCGGGGACAGGGCAGTCCAACTATTCAAGCCCAAGGCCCAAAAGACGTTCCGCCCCGAGGTCGTAGGCGACCTCGGGGGATTCGCCAGCCTTTTCGCGTTGAATACGGAGAAGTACCGCAAACCCCTCCTCGCATCCTCCACCGATGGGGTGGGAACCAAACTCGTTATCGCACAGCGGATGGATATCCACGACACCGTAGGCATCGACCTGGTCGCCATGGTGGTCGATGACGTCGTCGTGTGCGGTGCCGAACCGTTGTTCCTTCAGGACTATATTGCCTGCGGTTCCGTGGTCCCGGAAAAGTTATCCACAATCGTGGGCGGCATTGTGGACGGTTGCCGTTATGCCGGCTGTGCCCTGACCGGCGGCGAGATCGCCGAGCACGGCGGCACTATGCCCCCCGACGACTACGATCTTTCCGCAACCGGCGTCGGCATCGTGGACGCCGACAACGTGCTCGGCGGCGACCGGATCGAAAGCGGTGACGTGCTCATCGCTATGCGATCCTCCGGCCTGCATTCCAACGGCTACTCATTGGTGAGGCATGTCCTCGTCGATAAGCCAGGATTCGACCTGCATGACGTGATGGAAGATCTCGGACATCAGCGAACCCTCGGTGAGGAGCTGCTGACTCCCACCCAAATCTACTCGCCGGATTGTCTTGCCATGATCGCCGAAATCGATGTGCACGCCTTCGTGCACATCACCGGCGGCGGTATCCCCGGCAACGTGGCGCGACTGCTGCGCAACGACGTAGATGCGGTCATCGATCGATCCACCTGGCAGCCCCAGCCGGTGTTCGGCCTCGTGCAGCGCGCGGGCTCCGTCGCCGCAGGTGAAATGGAGCGCACCTTCAACATGGGCATCGGCATGGTTGCCATCGTGCCGGCGGATCAGGCCCGTCCCGCCCTGGGTCTACTTGCCGCCCGGCATCGCGACGCCTGGCTCATGGGGGAAATCATCGCCGGCAAGGGACAGGCCAGGATGGTGGGGACGTATTCCAAGTAGCCTTGACTTACGGCATTTTGTGACTAAACACCGCCGGTGTTTAGTCACAAAATGCCGGTCCAGGGCACTTGCAACGTTGCCGCTAGAGTGGGGTTGCGATGAGGGCGTCGGCGATGGCGCCCGCTATGTTGACGCCGGTATTTTTGGCGATCCACGCCCACTGTCCGTTGGGGTTGAGATCCAGAAACACCCAATTCCCTTCCGGAGTTACGGCGAAATCTACCGCAGCAAACCGTAGATCGAACTCGCGCAGCAGCCTCGAGAGGCCGGCCCTTATCTCCCGCGGGGTATCCACCGTTCGGTAGCTCAATGCCGCGTAGTCGGTCCGCCAATCAACTTGGGCGGCCGACGACTTCGCCACAATCTCGGTGGCGAAGTACCGGTCGTCCACGACGACCAGCCGAATCTCACACTGCTTAGTGATCCACTCCTGAAACAGATGAGCGGTCTGGGCTATCGTCTCGTCCCGCAACTGCGCCGCGCTGACCCGGTTGGTGTAGATCACCTTGCCCGGCGTCGCCGCCGTCGACAGTGGCTTATAAACCACCTCACCCATCTCCTCGGCGAATGCGACCGCCGCCGCGGGTTCATTGGTAATTAAAGTGCGCGGTAGTCGAAGACCTGCCCGAGCCGCTGCCGCCAACTGAACGGGTTTGTACTCCGCATAGCCGATGTGGCTCGGATGATTGAACCAGCGGGTCGTCGCGGCCAGCACGCCGCCGAATCCCAGCCTTGCCTGCAGACTTATCCAATCCCGGGTCGCTTCATCGAATTCCTTATCGGGATCGAACGCGCCGGGGCGGCGATAGTATGCACACCGGATATCGGCCAGATCCAACCGCCGAACTGGACCGTCGATGTGCCCCGCCCACGCAGGGAAAGTTGAGTCGAGCGAGGCGCTGAAGCGCAGCGAAGAAAGAAATTCAGTGGTATCACAGCGAAACACCGAGGCATTTCTTGTGTTGAGGGCATCCACGACAAGGTCCGCGGTCGTGTCGTGGCGCGCCGTGATCACCAGAATTGTGCTGGGCTCAGCGCCAGGTACAGACGCCGCCCTTTGCTCCGAGTGCCTTACCTGGCCTGGGGAGGGGATCATTTCGGGAGAGGATCGTGCCGTTAGTTTTTGTCAAAGATCTCGTCGTAATTTGGGCTGCCCACCTCGCCGGTCGATTGCACCGTGAGGGGCGAATCGATAGTGATGACCGGAACCCAGTCCTGCTCATACAACGTGATCGACAGCTGTCGATCCTCGTCGTACCTCAACGCTGCGATGTCAAGGCCTGAGACCGCGTTTACCGACGTCACCAACTGCAGACCGAACGGCCGGCCGTGATGCTCGGCATCCTCGTGCGTTGAATGTTGATCCGGGCGATCTCCCAGCGGGAACTGATCGCCAGCGGTGCACACGAGGCTCATCGGCGTCGCGACTCCCAAGCTTCTTCTTCGTCGTAGGAGTCACGATTCTGGTCCGAACTGTCTCGACGGTCAGAAGAAGCATGACTGAGTTCGCGCTGTAGCGCATCCAGGTCTGTCTCCGGAGAGCTGTATTTAAGCTCACGAGCGACCTTAGTCTGCTTGGCTTTAGCACGGCCGCGCCCCATTGGCTCGACCCCCTCGTACGGACTTTAGGTGAACAAACGACAATAAACAGAGTGTGCAAATACGGACAAAAACCACCTAAAGGACGGGTTGGCGCTTGATATCCGTTGCTCCTCTACCGTACCGTCCCGCGGTCGGCATCTGCTACCTCCCCTAGAACTTCGGGTTCGTGTCACACTGCGAGGCCGACAATAACTCTCCGACGGCGTTCTCGCCGCCTAGTCAAGTAATAACGATGTTAGGACTTGAGGCGCTCGCAGAGCCACTTCAGCGCGACCGGATAGCGATGCTCATTTCCGTCGTGCAGCCCCTCAAAGAGTTCAAAGTGCAGCGAGCGCTCCGGAACTCCTATGCCCAGCAGTGTCTCGTGTAGCGCGGTTGAACCCAGGTCCAGGAAGTATTCATCGCCGGTGCCGGCCCCAATCCACACGCCATGTGTGCCGCGCAGCGCCTCGGCATATCGTTTCACCATCCGAACGGGGTCCCATGCCAACCACCGCCGCCAAGCCCGCTCGTCTAACACTCCGGTCGCAGGATCGAACGGCAAAGTGGGTGCTCCGGTGCTGCTAGGCGAGAAGCAGGCTGCGCACCCCAGCGTCATTAATAGATTTTCGTCCTCGGGGCTCCGTGGTCCTCGCTTGTGCACGTATTTCCGCCACCACTGCCAGATGTCGCCGGAGTACGGGCGAAGGTTACGCGTTGCCCTGGCAAACTCCGGCAGATACAGGTACTCATATAGGGCGTCGCCGGCGTGCGTGGCCAACGCTCCGAACAAATCCGGCCGCAGCGCGGAGCTCACCACGGCGCCGAACCCGCCGGAGGAGTGCCCCGCGATGCCGCGGTGCATCGACGCAGGCAGCGTTCGGTAGCGACCGTCGACGAACGGAACTATTTCGTCGGTGAGGTAGGAGTGGTATCGGCCGGTTCCCCGAGAATCGATGAACTGGCTGCCGCCGTAACGGGTCCAGCCGTCAACGAAGACGACGACCGCCCGGGTTGCGCCGTGCTGACTGAACGAGCGATCAATGCTCTCTATGAACGTCGGCTTCCCGCGCGTGTGCTCGTTCCACGCGGGAAGCCGTAAGCCATACCCCTGGAGGACGTAGATGCTCGGGTAGCGGCGGTCCGCCTCACGGTCATACCCAGGCGGCAGATAGATCCACAGTGGGCGTTGCGGCGGGTCGCCGAGGTGATTCGTCCGCAGTACCTTGCTGTGAAACTCGAGGGTATCGACCCTGCCGCTGAGTTGCTCGTTGATATCGGCGTTGCGCCATCGGCCAATCACCCGCGGCGCTGGGGGACTAGAACCGTGCGGAGGCGTCCCACTTCGGCCATGCGCCGCTCGGCGAGACGGTCGGCCGCCATGCTCGGCGTGATGGCCTGTTCGTCCGCCGTGGCAAGGATGCGCGCCGTGGTGTCGAAAATCCTTTCGGCCCGCTTGCGCGCCCGCTCAAAGACGAAGCCCTCGATCTCGTCAGCGACCTGAATCACGCCGCCGGCATTGACGACATAGTCGGGGACGTAGAGGACGTCACGTTCGGCGAGGGTCTCGGCGACATCTGGGTGGGTCAACTGGTTGTTCGCCGCACCGCAGATCACCGCCGCGCGAAGTCGGGGCGCGGATTCCTTGCTGAGTACACCGCCCAGGGCACAGGGGGCGTAGATATCCATCTCAGTCTCGATCATGGTCTCTGGGTCCACAATGGACACCGCTGGGTAACGCTCGCGCACCCTGGTCAGCACGGCGGAATCGATATCGGAGGCGATGACGCGCGCCCCGCACTCGATCAACCGCTCCACCAGGTGTCTACCTACCTTTCCCACCCCCGCCACGCCGACGGTTTTGCCGACGAGGTCGGGGGAGCCCCAGCGGTGTGCCGCGGCGGCCCGCATGCCTTGCAGCGTCCCGAAAGACGTGAGCACGCTGGAGTCCCCGGCACCACCGTGCTCCGGAGACCGGCCGGTGACGTATTGACACTCCCGGGCCACGACATCCATGTCCTCGACATAGGTGCCGACATCACAGGCGGTGATGTAGCGACCGCCGAGGGATTCCACGAAGCGGCCGTAAGCGCGCAGCAGCGCCTCGGTCTTGGTCGTGGCCGGGTCGCCCCAGATGACGGCCTTGCCGCCGCCGAAGTCCAGGCCGGCTAGCGCGTTCTTGTACGCCATCCCCATCGATAGGTGCAGCACGTCGTCGAGTGCCTGGGCCTCCGTCAGATACGGATAGAACCGAGTTCCGCCGAGGGCTGGACCCAGCGCGGTGGAGTAGATGGCGATGATCGCCCGGAGGCCCGTGGGCTTGTCATAGCAGAAGACGACCTGTTCGTGGCCCTGTCCTTCGTGCTGTTCGGTGCGGGGGAACACCTGCATGGTTCTGCGCTCCTACATGTGCCGCGGTGACGGTTACTAGCCGAGTCAGTTACCTATGACCGCGTCTAGCTGTCCACCGATCGCCGTATCTAAGTCCACGCTACTGAGCTGATTGTGCCCCACCACGAGCTGGTTCGCCCGCCCGTTATCGAGCTCCATAATCACCGTTACCGCCTTCGGGTCGGCGATGAAGGACACCTTAAGCTCCTGAAACTTGTGCGTGAGCTTCTCGTTGAGCGCGAATTTGATTTTCTGTAAGAAAGAGGTTTCGGCCGGGGGAAGGCGGATGTCTTCCAAATCGGTGTTGCCGAGTACAAGCCTGCGATGCTCCAACGCTTTGAGCACCTGCTCCTGTACGGGCAGCGGCGCCACCTCAAGTGGGTCGCTGTCGCTTTTATTGAACGTGCCGCCCATGCGCATACCGGTATAGATGCCCAGGGAGACACCGCGCAGCCGCCGACCTGCGACGCTGTTGATCGGGGTTCCCCAGGGCACCTCGATGCTGAACGGCACTACCTGGCGAGTGTCCGCCCGTAGTTCTACGTCGCGGGCGATCTCCACCCGACCGAAGGGGATGGTGAGTGGGGCATGTGGGTTTCCGCTGTCGCGATCGATAATCGCCAGGTATTCCACGTTGAGGGATTGAACCGTGTAGTCGGCTTTGCCGCCCCGGAAATGGATCTCGCCCACTAAGGCACTTCCCGGCATTGCGACCGGGTCGGTCAAGATCGTGTCTACCTCTACGCCGGCACCGAACGTCGTTATGGGCCTGTCGCCGACCATGAGTTATGCCTTTCTACCATCGCCGCCGACTGCGATCTGCCGTCGACTTGACCGCGTTTGTTATGACTATCGATGGACATATTGTCGCTATGCCATCGGCTAACGGTAGTTCATCGTGGCCTCATCGCCCGACAAAATTCCACAATGCACGACAGCACCCATCGCCGAGTGGCTCGTTTTCCCGCGTCGGGAGGTCAGGTGACCTGCGAAAGAGCCGGTGGGATACCGCCCGTTTGTTATTAACTTCTACCTTTTGGTCTATGTCGGACAACCTGGACACGGTGGAGCATGGAGCTAGCGGATTAGCCATCCGCGCAGGTCTTACAAAGGAGTAATCATGGCAACCCGTACCCCCGACTCGGAAGCCTTGCTCACCCCTGCCGAAGTCGCAACCATGTTTCGCGTAGACCCCAAGACGGTTACGCGTTGGGCCAAGGCCGGCAAGCTGAGCGCGATCCGCACGCTTGGTGGGCATCGGCGATACCGCGAATCCGAAGTTCGTGAATTGCTGAATGAAATACCGCATCAGCGCAACGGCGACTGAACGCCGCGCCTATGACGGCGCTGCTCTACCCACGCTTTATCCTCGCCATTCCCGCGGCGACTAAAGGCGGTTTCCCGGACCTAGCGGTCGGGGAAACCGCCTTTACGTATATGTGGCGCGGTTGTACCCGCGTGCCGTCCGGTTCGTCGCCCCCGTGCGCGGTTATAGTTTCCGGGCTGACGTAGTAATAACCCAACTCAGCGGTGTTTCACCCCTAGGAGGACTGAACCAGTGGCCGGGCTGTACGAACTACTCGGCCTGGACCCGGCTTGTAGCCCTGAAGAGTTGCGGGCAGCCGTTGCCCAGCGCCGCCGAGTACTACGCCGGCGGGTTACCTCGCCCGATTTAGCTGTCCGGCAAGAAGCCGAGCTGGAGATGCAGCGGCTCGACGAGGCACAACGAACTGGTGCTGCCGGCGTTCATACGGAGCCGAATCCGCCGGTCCAGAAAGCCGCCGATGAGACTGTAGCCAAACCCGAATCCTCCAGCGGTTCGATCGCCCGGGCGGTCGAACAGATCGAACGCGGCCAGCATGGGGTGGCGATCTTCACCGCTCGACGCGCGGTGAGCGACGATCCCGACAACGCCTATGCCTGGTCGGTCCTGGCTCAGGCCGCGAGTGTGAGCAACGACCACCCCACAGCGTTGGACGCCATCGAACGTGCGCTGCACCTGGATCCCGAGGACGCCCGCCTGCACGCGCAGCGTGGGGAGGTGTTGCAGGCGGCGGGGGAGCACGACAAGGCGTTGTCGGCATACCAGGCGGCCGCGAGCCTGCAGGCCGACGAACCCGAATACCAGGTGGCCGTCATAGATCAGATGATCGTGGCGGGCAATGTGGACGCCGCAATCCGTGCCGCACAGGAGGCCTACCGCGCCCAGCCCGACGAGGGCTTGCTGCGCAATGCCCTGGGGCGGGCGTTGGCGGAGCGAGCCGAGCTGGCCCAACACGAGTTGCCGGACGGTCAACTGCTGATCACGACCAAGGAGCAGGCGCAGCTCGTCGAGTCGCTTGTCGGTCGAGGCCTGTCGGTGCAGCCGAGCGACCCGGATGTCTATGCCGACCTGGTTCGGCATCGTGACTATGCCCGCAAGGCCTCCCGCCTTCGGTTTTCGGCCGCCGCGCTCAAACAAAACTACAAATGGCCCGTGGGGCTGGGCTTCATTGCCCTGGGTCCAATGTGCTGTTTGTGGGGTGGCCTCAAGCCCGGCACGGATTTGCCAACTAAAGCTCTGACTGTGTTAGGGGCCTTAGGTGGTCTGGCACTATTTCTCGGTGCCGTACTGCGCGGTTGTTTCCAACCGCAATATGCCTACAACGCGGTCCTGATCGAGAAGTCCGAACCCCGGCGAATGGGCCGAGTGGACACCGTGCAGCCGCCCGGTGCCCGTGTGTCGCGCGGACGCGCCCGGTAAGCCGTGGCGGCGCTAGGTATCGACCTAGGAACCACGTATTCGGTGGTTGCGGCGCTGGATGCGCACGGGATTCCCCAGGTCATCGCCAATCGTGAGGGAGAAATTCTCACCCCCTCCGTGGTGTATTTCGACGGTGAGAGTCCCCTCGTCGGATCGGCGGCCGCGGCCGCGGGAGCCTTGTCCCCCTACGACTGCGTGGAGTTGGTGAAGCGCCACATCGGGGACGGAAGCTGGCGTTGCGTCACGGCTGGCGGCAACTACTACACGGCAGAACAAGTCTCGGCGATGGTGCTGCGCCGGCTTGCGGTCGACGCCCGGACTCGGCTTGATGAGCCGTGTTCTGAGGCGGTCATCACGGTGCCGGCGTACTTCGATGATGCCCGACGTAGGGCTACTGCCGACGCCGGCATCATCGCCGGTCTCGACGTACTCCGCATCGTAAACGAACCGACCGCTGCCGCGGTCGCCTACGGGTTCGGCCGGTCGGTCGGCGGCGCCGGCGAGCCGGTCACCGTTATGGTCTATGACTGGGGCGGCGGAACATTCGACGTCACCGTGGTGCACGTCGCCGGCAGTGAGTACCAGGTACTTGCGACCGCCGGCGATCGCAACCTCGGCGGATACGACATCGACAATGCGCTGATGCTCTACGTCGACGAGCATGTCATCGCGCAGGGCGGTGCCACCAGCCTCGACTCCGACGTGGCCGAACTCATGCTGCGCGAGAAATGCGAGCGAGCCAAACGCGAGCTCTCGGACATCGGCGAGACGACTGTGACCGTGGAGGACGGTCGACGGACGTATCGGGTCGAGGTGACCAGGCCGGGATTTTCGGAATTGATCCATCCACTGTTGCAGCGCACCGAGGAGATCGTCACCGAGGTGATGGTCGACGCCGGTGTCCGACGCGGCGGCCTCTATGCGGCGTTACTGGTCGGCGGATCAACCCGGATTCCGGCGGTAACCCGGATGCTGCATCGGGTCACGGCGGCCAGGGTCCGGCACGATGTGCATCCCGAGGAGGCAGTGGCGCTGGGTGCCGCACTCTTGGCGGATCACCTGAGTTCGCAACGCAGTAAAGGGGTCTCCGGTGGCTCTCCGACGGAATCGGACCGGCTCGTCGTCCGCGATGTCACGGCACACAGCCTGGGTCTCATCGCCCGCAGTCCGCAGACCGGCGCCGAGATCAACTCGATCGTGATCGAGCGCAACGCCCCGCTTCCGGCACGCGGTCGGCAACGCTTCCACACCCTGGCTGAAAATCAGGACGAGATCCTGGTGGTGGTCACCCAGGGTGAGGACACCGATCCGGCCTACGTCACCGTGGTCGGATCGGCCCGGATTCCGATTCCGCCGAGCGACGAGTCGGTCGAGATCGACGTGGTGATCGGCTAC
>DATATO010000117.1:0-2249 GCA_036268755.1 Mycobacteriales bacterium
GTCCGCCTTTTGGTCGCTTAGTTGGATGACGCCGTCTGCATCACTTCCGACCGGCTTGGCTGCGCCTTCAAGAACTTCGCCGATGATGCGGACCGCTCGCGGCAGAGCACTGTCGGTCAACGCCTTGAACACCGGAACCGCCGCGATGAACAGCGCCAGCGGCGGCTCCATCACTCCCAATCCGACAGCGGCCGCCAGCCCGCCGAAATAGCCCACCGATCTGGGCACGTCGATCTCCACCGTGCCGACCTGGACCTCCAACACATTGCCCGGATTGCCGAACCGAACTTCCACCACATTGTTTGAAGCCATGATGATCTCCGCCTTTCCAACTGCAGATCTGCTTCTTTGGTAGTCACCGGGTACCCCGATCCGATCGTTACCGAGCGGATTGAACGTCATCGGTGTTGTTCCGGGCGCCTATGGCCGCTCGGCAATTAGGTCCTTCCCCGTTTGAGCGCCACAGGCCCGCAGCCGCGCCGAGGCCGACAATCCCGCTTGCCGCCGCGCGCTTGCGCGGGTTGCGTAAGCCGCCTTCGACGACGGCAGCGTCGAGGGAGGGCTCGAAGAGGTTGCCGTACACGGTGCAATCTGCTTGCACTTTCGCGGCGTCGCTAGGGCAGATGCCTACTGGTAATCCGCCCCTTGGTGATGTCGCGGTACAGCTGCTCGAGCATCGAGCGGCGGCGCAGCGGTGGACTGTCGGCGTGACTTTGTTTCGCGACACCGTGAAGCAAGTCGGCGAGCGCAGCAGTCGACGACCACTGCGGGTGCCAGTCCAGCTCCCGTTCCGCCCGTGCGCAGTCCAGCAGCGGAACGCTGAAAGCCAAATCGAGCCAACCTCGGTCGATCGGTTGCAGTCGGGCCCGCCAGCTGAGATCGACGAGGGCTCCGAGCACCGCGGAGGGCACATGAGCCGCCCGGGCGCCCAACTCTCTGGCGACGTCGTCGCGGCGCACCGGTGGTTCGGCAGCCAGATTGAACGCGCCAACGGCACGGTGGTTGATCGCGCTGATGAACGCGTCGGCGACATCGTCGGCATGAACCAGCGGAATGCACAAGCGCCGGTCCAGCGGCAGCAGCGGCAACAGCGGCACGGCGAGCATCGGGACGAAGCCGGGTAGCGCGTAGCGCATCAAGCCGCTCGCGGCGGCCTGCTGGACGATGAACCCCGGGCGCATCCGGGTGATGGGCACACCGGCTTCGCCGTGTTGCCGTTCGTAGTCGTCGAGTCGAGCTTCGGTGGCGGATTTGTTACGGCTGTAGGGAGATGTGGGAATGCCTGTCGTGGGCCAGGTTTCGTCCACTCGCTGGCCGTAGCGGCCTGCCGCGTAGGTGCCGACCGAAGACATGTGCAGCAGGTGACCGACTCGGACGGTGTGGGCGGCTTCCAAGACGGCGGTGCTGCCGCCGACACCCTGCTTTTCCAGGTATTCGATATTGCGTGTCGGTTGAAAGCCCCAAGCCAAGTGCACCACGGCGTCAGCGCCTTCGAAGATGGCCCGCAGCTGGTCCGCCGCGCGATGGTCCGCCAGCTCCAGTTCATGCCACTGCATGTTGTCATAAACACCGACCGGCCTGGGTGGCCGCCGCACGACGCCGACCAGCTCGTGACCGCGATCTGTCTCAACCAGCTTGCGCAGCAATGCCGTTCCGACGTTGCCGGAGGCTCCGGTGATAACGATGCGCATGGTCCACACTTTCCGGGTCGGTCGGCCTTCGCTAACGGATTGCCTGAACCCGCGCAGGCGAAACGCGCAAGCAACGTTTCTGTTGCCGGGGCCCCGGGTATTTCTGGCCGGGTGAAACTTCGCAACGATCCTCATGAACGAGGAGTCGGCACCGGCAGTCCGCTTCCGCCGGTCACCCACGACCGCCCGGTGGCTGCGCAAGGCCGCCGCTTGGTCGCAGTTGATCGACTGGACGACCGCCGCGTTGTTGAAGTCCGCACGAGTGCTCACGGGGTTCTCGCAGTCGGCGTCACGCCGGAGGGCACTCCCTTCGCGGTCAGTAATCTGTGCCGACACCAATTGGGAAAATTGGGACGCGGTCGCGTCACCGACGACGGCTGCCTTCAATGCCCTTGGCATCGCGCTGATTACGATGTCGATGACGGGTCCATGGTGTCCGGGCCCAAGGGCCGTATCTTCGGCTTTGTGCCATACTCCGCGGCTATCAAGCTTTTCGGCAACCTCGTCAAGCTGCGCACCTTGCCCGTCGAAATGCGCGACGGGGCCATTTGGCTCAAG
>DATATO010000118.1:0-12757 GCA_036268755.1 Mycobacteriales bacterium
CCGCGCACTGTTACTCCTGGGAACCTGTCAACCCCATAAATATGACAAATGCCATAAAAGGTTCAGATCGCTTATTGGTTATGATTACGCCGATGACGCGACAAATCGCCGTTAAGCTTGCCTTCGTCCGCGCCGTGCTTAAGCACGACCTACCCGCTTCACTTGTAGTCTTTCTGATAGCCATCCCGCTGTCGCTGGGAATTGCCGCCGTGTCCGGCGCCCCACTCATAGCCGGTCTGGTCGCCGCCGTGGTGAGCAGTGTGGTCGCCGGCGCGTTCGGTGGTGCTCCGTTGCTGGTCAGCGGCCCGGCGGTCAGCCTCACCGTAATCGTGGCCGGTCTGGTCGCCGACTACGGCTGGGCGGCCACCGCCGCCATCACCGTTGCCGCCGGCCTGGTGCAGATCATGCTGGGCATCACCCGGGTCGGTCGTGCGGCGCTGTCGCTCTCGCCCGCCGTCGTGCAGGGGATGCTGGCCGGCCTCGGCGCCATTATCGTGCTGAGCCAGCTGCACGTGGTGCTCGGCGGCACCCCGCAAAGTTCGGCTCTGGCCAATCTGCGCGACCTGCCGCGCCAGGTCATGTCGCATCACAGCCATGCCGCGATGGTGGGGATTATCAGCATTGCCCTGCTGTTGATCTGGCCACGCCTGCCCAAGGTGTCGGTGGTGCCGGCGCCGCTCATCGCGGTCGTCGTCGGCGCAGTCATTGTCGCCGCCACCGGTTTCGATGTTCCGACCGTGAGCCTGCCCGACGACCCGATCGGGGCACTGGTCTTCCCCGCGATGCCGCACGGTGAGTGGAGCAAGATCGTCATCGCGGTGTTGACCGTCGCCATGGTCGCCAGCGTGGAGTCACTACTGTCCGCCGTCGCGCTGGATCGGCTGCACGACGGCCCCAGGGCGAACCTCGACCGCGAGCTCGCCGCCCAGGGTTTGGCGAACATGGCCTCCGGCGCGCTGGGTGGCATGCCGGTCGCCGGCGCCATCGTTCGCAGCTCCGCGAGCGTCAAGGTCGGTGCCAAGAGTCGGGCCGCCAATATGCTGCACGGGCTCTGGGTTGCTGTGTTTGTTATCGCAGCAGGGGCACTTCTTGAGCAGATTCCTCTTGCATCTTTGGCCGCAATCCTGATTATGGTGGGTAGTTCTCTCATCAGCGTCCAGCACATCAAGACGCTCCGGCTGCACCGTGAACTCGCGGTGTATGTCATCACCTTCGCCGGGGTGTTGTGCCTGAATCTCGTGGAGGGTGCGCTCATCGGTATCGGCGCCGCCGTGGCCAGGGCCCTATATCGGCTCACGCATTGCCCGATTCGGAGCAGTCAGACTGGTCCGAACCGGTGGACTGTCGTTGTCCACGGTTCGCTGACGTTCCTCGCCGTCTCTCGGCTGGTGAAGACGCTGCGGGAGGTGCCGCAGGGACAGCACGTGACGTTGGAACTGCATCTGGACTACCTCGACCACGCCGCGTTCGAGGCGCTACAGGATTGGCAGGTCAGCTACATCCGAATGGGCGGCGGCGTCCACGTCGAGGAAACCCACGGTGACTGGTTCGAGCGGGCCAAGGCGGGGGAGCCGGGCGACCGCAAGAGCCTGCCGCGGCGGTTGCCGCGCTGGATGACGCCATGGTCACACTGGCAGCACGACAACCCGGAATCGACGGCGGGTTCCGACGACTCGCCGGCCGCGATAACCCCGATGCTGCTCGGCATGCATGAGTTCAGCCAGCGTGGGGCGCCGGCGATCCGCTCCTACCTGGCCGAGCTGGCCGACGGCCAGCGGCCGCAGCAGCTGTTCGTCACGTGCGCCGACTCGCGAATCGTGCCCAACATGATCACCGCCAGCGGGCCGGGTGACCTCTTCTGCGTTCGCAACGTGGGGAACCTCATCCCACCTTCCGGTGCCGATGACTCCATCGGGGCCTCGATCGAGTTCGCCGTCGACGTGCTCGGCGTGCGGGTGCTCACCGTCTGCGGCCACTCCGACTGCGGGGCAATGAAGGCGGCGCTGTCCCGTCACACGGTGGACGACTCCGCGCTTTCGCGCTGGCTGCGTCACTGCGAGCCGACGGAGAAGCAGCTGCGGGCGCAGCGCGACACCGCCTCGGGGGAGGAGACCACCGTGTCGCGGCTGGAACAGTTCACCATCGCCAACGTGCTGCAGCAGCTGGAAAACGCCCGCAGCTACCCGAGCGTCGCCCACGCCCTCGACGAGGGCCGGCTGGAGCTGGCTGGGATCTACTTCGACATCCGCGCCGCCCAGATGCGCCTCATCGCGCCCGGGGACGGCAAAGGCATCGGGTCGACTATCGAACCGGTGGGGTAGGCGTCGGGATATGCCCGCATCCAGCGGTGCGGGCACGCCACAGTTTCGCTAGGAGGCCTCAGCTCTCCTTTAATGGCAACTTGTGCTTAGTTGCCATTGACGACTAAGCACAAGTTGCGAAGTGTCTGATTTTGGGATCAAAACGCTAGGACACGCCCGGCTAGCGCCGGGGACCGGGTCCCGGCCGTCCGGTGCGGTCCACGGCTCGCTTGTCGAGAGCGGTGCGGTGCGTTCCCTCTGACGGTAGGAGCCTTCGCGCCGCGGCCTTGTAGGTGAGGATATTGCCGTCCGGCTCACGTTGAGTTGCGGAGGCCCGAACGACGCTAGCAACCCGCATCGCTGTGGCTGTGGGATCGCCGCGGAGGATGCCAACGCCCATCGCCCCCGCGAAGATATCGTCGGCGCCCGTCTCATATACCGCAGGCTGGTGAAAACCCCCGCTACGGTCGGAATTGTCGGGCACCAATCCACGCAAGGCCGAGCCGGAACGGTTTTCGGCGTACGCGCTGCCGTGCTCGCCGTCGGTCACGATCACGGTGCGATCGGTCACCGGACGAGTGGCGGAATCCAGATAAACCTTTCGCACGGCCAGCCGATCCAGCAGGTGAGAAGCCAACTCCTGGGCCGGCAGACGACGCAGGTCTCTCATCATCATAAGAGAGATATTCGTTTCGATTTTCGGATCAGTTTCCCCTGATAAGCGGGATTCGGCTTCCAGTAGGGTTCTAACTGCGACGTCCCGAGAGAGCTGAATGTAGTCGATATGGGGGAGCAGATCGAGAGATGTAATCCCCATCCCGTCGACGTCGATGTGATCGAACGTCTCCAGGATGAGATATCTCGGAGTCGCGCGCCTGGGTTTTTCTATAACCTCTCGGAGGCCTGGCTCGGGACCGAATCGGAGCGGAGCCAGCACTAGCACCGCCTCCGGCTGATGGGAATTCAGATGCAGCAAGTCAATCTGGTCTAGGAGCGAGGGAGCACCTAATCGCCGTAGACGTTGCTCGAGCGCGATGAGTTCATCGGCCGATATTCGGCGCAGGGCGTCGGTATTCCTGACCTGCCCGTCGCGGGGAGCCAGCCAGGTCGGTGTCGACTCCGAGGCTGGCTGTCGGTGCGGCAGCTGGATCGACATGAGACCGGGCCTTGGGCCCTCACCCGGGCGCGGGCCCAAGAAGGTAACCGCCGACCCGGCGGCTTTATGCATCGACAGCGTAGCGGCCACCGGTCCGGTCAAGCGCCACTCAACGTCGGAACCCTTTGCCCGGTGTTCGGTGAATGATCCATTCCCGACCCCGAGTACGTGAGCGACCTTGGACGCGACCATAACTTCAGTCAATCACGCCCAATCAATGCCACGAGGGACATTAACGCCTTGTCGTATTCGATGTGGCGTCCTTGATGGCCGGACGGCATGCGAAACTTGAGCTGTTATGACTACACTTCCGCTGCTTCCGCTTGTTTTTGACGCCCCGCGCCGCGGATTGCCGCCGCGCCACCTCGCCGACCTCACCGCTGCCGAGCGCGTGGAGGCCATCGTCGGGTTGGGCGAGAAGGCGTTCCGGGCCAGCCAGCTGTCCAACCACTACTTCGCCCGGCTGACAGTCGACCCGGCGGCGATGACCGACATCCCGGCCGCCACTCGGCAGCGGCTGATCGACGAGCTAATGCCGCCGCTACTGGCCGAGGTTCGCGCGCTCACTTGCGACGACGGCGCCACACGCAAGACGCTGTGGCGCGCGCATGACGGGACGCTGCTGGAGAGTGTGCTCATGCTCTATCCGAACCGGGTGACGCTGTGCATCTCGAGCCAGGCAGGCTGCGGCATGGCCTGTCCATTCTGCGCCACCGGTCAGGCCGGCTTGGATCGGAACCTCTCGACGGCCGAAATCGTCGACCAGGTGCGCTCGGCCGCCGCCGTAGTGCGGGACGGTCTGATGCCCGCCCAGGTCGCGGACGATGCCCCGGGTCGGCTGTCGAACGTCGTCTTCATGGGCATGGGTGAGCCGCTGGCCAACTACAAGCGGGTCGTCGCCGCGGTGCGGCGTATCACGGACCCGGCGCCAGGCGGCCTGGGCATCTCGCAGCGCTCGGTGACGGTCTCGACCGTGGGCCTTGCCCCGGCCATCCGCAAGCTCGCCGACGAGAAGATGCAGGTCCGGCTCGCGGTGTCGTTGCACACGCCGGACGACGAGCTGCGGGACACGCTGGTACCGGTGAACAACCGCTGGTCTGTCGACGAGGTGCTGAAAGCCGCCCGGTACTACGCGGACACCAGCGGTCGGCGGGTGTCGATCGAGTATGCGCTCATCCGGGACATCAACGACCAGCCATGGCGCGCGCGACTTCTGGCGAGCCGGCTCCGCGAGCACCTCGGTCAGCTGGTGCACGTCAACGTGATTCCGCTGAATCCGACGCCGGGTAGTAAGTGGGACGCTTCGCCGAAGCCGGTGGAGCAGGAGTTCATTCGACTGGTGAATGCCGGGGGAGTGGCCTGCACCGTCCGCGACACCCGCGGCCAGGAGATCGCGGCCGCCTGCGGCCAGCTCGCCGCCGAGGGTTGACACCTCCCACTGGTGACCCCAGGGCAGCGTTCGGGAACGGTGTGCTTGCGCCATCCGGTCTACGGCGGACAGCGCAGCCTATTCGGACCAGAAGACCCACAACGGGAAACGCGCGGCCGTGAACGCGGAAACTTGCTGTTCAAGGCCCTGCGTAACATCGCCCAGGGCTGCCGAGCCGCCGCGACAGCCCGTGGGCGACCCTGCGACAAGGGGACCCATTTCCTTCGATACTTCGCGGTCAGCCGAAACGACGGGCCACCGAGTGCGATCGCCGCGATGATTGTCCCGCCCGTGTCGAACACGGGGCGGCCTGTTCACCGCGGGCAGCCCTGAAGCGGAAATTCACCCCGACGCGACCCCCGAGGCACATGAACACGTTGTCACCAAGACCCGGGTCAGTGCGCTGAGCGCCACCACCCTCGATATCTACCTCCGCGACCGTGGCATCGACACCCTCATCCTGACCGGAATCACCACCAGCGGTGTAGTCCTATCCACCCTCCGCGAAGCCGCAGACCTCGACTATCGACTCTTGGTCCTCGAAGGCTGACGTCTTCCCTAGCCAAGCCGACTCATCACCGTTGACAGCCTGAGCCCCATGCTCAACACCGCCAACTGAATCCCGAAAGCACCGACCAACCGTGCACCCGCTCAACAATGTCCACGCGAACGCGGCCGCATCAGTGAAACAGGTATCCGCGGATCTCGACCGCGGTGGTCACTCGACTTTCGCAGTCTGGTCGAACGCGTGTTCAGGCACGGCTGACCGTGTCGGCCGGCATGGTGTCACTGGTGGCCGGCGCCGCGTGGCAGGGCATCACCTTCGCGTCGGGCTGGCCTGCGTTGGGGGGCTGATCACGCTCGCGCTCAGCGGCCAGGTGCTCGGCTGGCTGTTGATCGCCGGCGCCCTTTCCCGGCTGGCTAGTCGGGTCGGTGCCGCTCTGCTGGTGCTGCGACTGGTCGGCGCCGTCCTGCTCGGATTCGTGCTGTTGTCCCAGCGACCGGCACCGATCCAGCTGGCCGCTGTGCACTGGTAATGATCGCCGTCCTGGTCGCCTCGACTGCTCACATACCGAACCCCGACAAGGACAACGAGGAAGGTGGCTGTAGCTACGACCCGAGCTTCTCGAGACGTATCGCCCGACATGCCTTGGAGACACCCACCCAGATGAGCCACAGGCGTCACCCATGGTCGCGGTTTGCCCCGGCCGACGAACGCTTGCAGGTGTGATTGGCAGTGTCGCTGCATACTTCCGACGACGAGCTTCGGGACACCCTAGTGCCGGTGAACAACCAGTGTGTTTGGCCGGGGTGCCGGCGGATGTAATACGTTTGACGAATCGATGGGGCGCTCTGACAGCCCTCCCGATATGTGAGGAGACGATGTGCTTCGCCTGGAGGCAATGAGCAAGCGCTACGGCAGAGGCCGATGGGTGTTTCGGGACATCAACCTCGAGGTGGCCCTGGGCGAGGTTCTCGCCGTCACAGGCGGCAACGGCTCCGGAAAGTCGACGCTGCTGCGGGTGCTCGTCGGGCTCTCCCGGCCGACAAGCGGTAGGGTCTCCGGCCGGCCGGACGTTGTTGGGTATGTGCCGGATAGGTTCACCCCGAGCGAACGGTTATCGGCAACGGCGTACCTCACCCACATCGGTCGGATCCGCGGCCTCATTACCAAGGTGGCCCAAGCCAGGGCCGATGCGCTGCTGGACCGGCTCGCGTTGTCCGGCGGCACGAATACGGCGCTGCGGGCGCTCTCCAAGGGGAACGCCCAGAAGGTTGCAGTGGCGCAGGCGCTCATGGTGCCACCACGACTCTTGGTCCTGGACGAGCCATGGTCCGGACTGGACGCCTCCACGCACGAAGTATTGGGCGAGATAATTGGTGAGACTGCCCGCGGCGGCGGGAGCGTAATATTTACTGATCACCGAGAATCGACCGTCGGAATGTTTGCGTCCCGGACCTACACCATGGGTCGTGAAGGGGCGGAGCTAACTGTCACGAGACCGACAAAATATCGCCGCGACATGGAGGTTGTACTCACCAGCCGATTCGGTGAAGAGGTAGCACCGCATCCCAAAGACTGGCACGTCGTGGAGGGTGTGCTGGATGTCGCTGTGGGCCAAGAACAGATTGTTGTCAGGGTCGACCCCAACCGTTTGAACGGTATGTTGTCGGTCGCATTGCGGGAGGGCTGGTCCATAGAAACGGTCAATCCCTGCCCTGCAGTGAAAGCCGGCGCCCGATGACGGCCCTCGTGCGCTACGTCCTGGCCGTGACATTGCACTCCCAGCGATACTTGGCCCCGGTCTTAGCATTTTTGGCCGTCGTGAGCGTATTGACCACCAACGACAACGGACCATTGCAGCCCGTCTATGTCTCCAGCGCTGGGGCGATGTTGCTGTGCACCACCTGGCTTGCTATCGCCGTGATCGGTGCGGAGAGCCCTGCAGAACGCGCCATCATCACCGTTGCCGCAGGTCGGTCGATGAGGGTCTTGCTGGCCTCGATCGCTACGGTCTGGCTTGGCTGCGTTGTGCTCGCGGTTGTCGGCCTGGTGCTTCCCCTCTGTTTGGGCAGCCACCCGGTGGCGGGGGCAGACCTACTCGTCGGAATGGAAGCCCAACTGGCCTGCGCGGCGATCGGTACCGCGGTCGGCGTGCTGTGTTCGCGTCTGGTGATCAGGCGACAGGGATACGGGCTGATCGCGGCGTTGTCGCTTCTCTTGGCCGTGGTACTTGTACCTGTTCTGAGCCCGGTCCACGCGTTATTCCGATTGATGAGCTCGACCTCGGACGCCGCGGAGTTGATTGCCCCCGTCGGTGGCCTTCTTGCTGTAGGGGTGGTCTCATTGGCGGCCAGTAGCGTTGCTGCTCAGTTCATTGCCGACCGGCGGGCCTGAATCGGCCGCCGCAGGGCGGCAACAAGGGGGCATGTTAAGGGACTTCGAGCGGCATAAACAGTACGGTAGTACCGGGTTATACTCTGGATATGAAGACGGCAATTTCCATTTCCGATGAGACGTTTGCCCAGGTAGAACGCAAAGCGAAAGGTCTAGGCGTGTCACGCTCGGAGTTTTATTCGCGCGCGGCGCGCCATTACCTGCAGTATTTAGATCGTCAGTCCCTGACGGATGAGATCAACGCTGCTCTTGAACTTGTGACCGATGATTCCGCTGCTGTGGCCGCCGCCGCAGGCCGGCGCCGCTTGTCCTTGGCGGACGACGAGTGGTGACCGAACGGGGAAGTGTCCATTGGGCCGATCTCGGCGAGCCTGAGGGTTCCAGGCCGGCTAAACGTCGACCAGTGCTCGTTGTGCAGGCCGATCCCTACAACGCGAGTCGGCTGGCGACCGTGCTAGTTGTGGTTCTCACATCGAATACGAGGCTGGCAACTGCGCCGGGGAACGTCTTTCTGCCCGTGTCCGCGACGGGTTTGTCTCGGGACTCGGTGGCCAATGTGACCGCGCTGGTCACCCTGAATAAGGACGACCTGACGGGGCGAGTGGGGCTTGTTCCCGCAGGTCTCATGCGTGACGTGGACATGGGGTTGCGCCGGGTGCTTGATCTTTAGGGTTCCGGCCCAACTACGTCGATGAAACCGGCTAGGGCGATCGCGACGTTGTCGGGTGATCGGTCGAATCGCGTTTTTAGGTGATTGGTGCCGGGCATGAGTACAACTGCGTCTAGCGGTGAGTGGCTGCGCAGGCACGGGGAGAAGTAGGTTCGGCCGTTAAGGCCGACGTCGCGATCCGGATCATCGAGATCCGTGGTGCGTCCGCCGAGGCTCTCCTCGATCTCGAGAGCCACCTGGGGGACCGGTTTGTCGCCGGCTATGTGCTGTACACGGGGCAGCAGACGCTGCCGTTCGGCGAGAAACTCCGGGCAATTCCCATGGAGGCGTTGTGGCAGCTGAGCCCGTAGCCCGGCATGTGCCATCCGGATGGTACATACGCCGTGTACCATCCGATGTATGAGTGACATCATGGTTCGAACCAATGTTTACCTACGGCCACGTCAGAAAGCCAGGCTTTCCGAGACGGCTCGCCGCACGGGTAAGTCTGAGGCGGAGTTGATTCGGCTGGCGGTCGATCGAGTACTGGACGATCCGCCTTCGGTCCGGCGCAAACCTCAGACTGGCTTCATTACCTCTACCGGCCCGCCTATTGCGGACCGGATTGACGAGGTTTTGGCCGAGGGCTTCGGTCAGTGGCCATAATCTGTGATACGTCAGGATTGCTAGCCGCGTTGGACACCAATGAAGTTCAACACTCGCAATGCTCAGCTGCGCTAGCTACAGGCGCCGGACTGGTCGTCTCGCCGTTGGTACTCGCTGAACTGGATTACTTAGCGACAAAACGTGTCGGCAATGGAGCGCTGCAGCCGTTTTACGACGACATAGCGGCAGGCGTATACGAGGTCGGTCAGGTTAGCGCCGCTACCATCACCGCCGCCCGCGAGCTGGATACACGCTACGCGCAGTTGGGAATCGGGTTTGCCGATGCGGTAAATATCGTGCTGGCTCACGACTACAACACCGGGCAAATCTTGACCCTGGACGGGCATTATCGTACCGTTAAACCACTCACTCGCCACACCGCTTTTCTGCTGCTGCCTGCCGACGGCAGTTGACCTGGCTTGGCGTCAGGGTTGTGGATTTACGTATACGGAATAGTGACATCTCCGTACTATGGGCCGGGTGACCGACGACGAGGAGCTGCCGGAGCGCATCTCCCCGGACAGGACTTTGTGCCGGCGTATCTGGTCTCCCGGTTCGCGGCACAGTATCGGGCGATCGTCGAGGTACTGCTCGAAGTGCAGGACACCAGCCTGACGGGGATGGCCTTCGACGACGTGCGGGCCAAAGTACGCGCGTATCTGACCATCAGGCTCTCCGCCCAGCTGGCGGATGAGCTGAGCGCGGACGATGCATTCGCCCTGGATGCCCGGCTGAGCCGGCTCGTCGCCTGGGGTGTCCTCACCCGGTGGCAGGATCCGGCCCGTACCGGTGAGGACTTCTTGCGCCGCCGCGATCGCTATCAGCTGACCCCCGAAGCGGCGCGGCTGCACGTGTTCTGGACGCAGGAACAGGACGTCGATTCCGATGTGGCTGCCGACCTGACCCTTGCGCCGAGGGCGATTCGTACCCGCCTGGAAACGTTCGCCAGCGCCGTGTCGCAGCAGAACTATCGGGACGCAGCCAGGGAGTACCAGCAGGTTCTTCTAACCCACCGCGTCGGGTCTCAGCGATGGCGAGTGAGGTGATGGAGAGGTCTTCGTCGGCTTGTTCGGCCATCCAGACGAGCAGCGATTCCGACAGTGCGGGCTTCGTAATATTGCTGATGATGTTGGTATCAAGAAGGTAGTGACTCACAGATTAACCTTGCTACCTAACTCGGACGGCTGTACGGGAATTGCATCGTCGCCGATTAGTGGCGAGCGCCGCAGCGCTTCGAGAATTCCACCTTTACGTGGCGGATCGCCAACGATGCCCTGGCTAACGACGGCCCGTAAGCGGTCGGCCACGGGGTCATCTTCGGTCAACCGGTTGGCGAAGGAGCGAATAAGCTCACGGTCGGCTTTGCGCCCGAGGACTATCGCGCGGGTCTTGAGGCCTTCGCCGCCCGCTTGGCGTCTCGCCGTAGGCCTGCCTTCACGACCGCGGCCTCGGTGGTGGTGGCGCCCGCCATGAAGGCGGCAGTAGCCGAAGCGGCAGTCATCGCATTTTGGGCGATGCCGTTCGCTTCACTGCCTAGCCGAGTGGCCTCAGCCATCTTATCGATCTCGGTTATGTCACCTTCGAGGTTGGGGTCTGGAACGAGGTACCTCTGGCGTTCATTCGTCCTGATGAGCGCGCCGCGGGCTCGCGCGAGCTTCTCGGCACCGAGGCGATACGCCTTCGACATGAGGTAGGTTCCGCCGGCCACGGTGGCGGGGAGGGCAACGGCGAAGGCGGCATCTACCTCGACGGCGGGGTCGTTCTCTGCGTCCTAGGCGAGTACCTGGCGGATCTGTCGAAGCGTGGAACTGCCTCGGAAGAAACCGCTGACCAGACCGGCCCCACCGGCGGCGAGGATGACTCCGCCGCGGGTTAGCTTTAGTCGTCGCGTTGGCGAGTCGCCGCCCGAGGCCGCGGCGTCAGGGGTGGAGGAGACGCCTGTGGGTCCGTTGCCGGTGTCGGCGGAGTCTGCCATGAGGTCCCGATCTGTGTGTGCGGTCGAATTCAGTCTAACCGAGCGGACACATCGTCGCAGGCAAACGTCCCTAGGCCCCGGGCCCACCCACGTCCGGCACGAGCTCGGCAACCCGATCGACCAGCGCGCGCTGCGCCGGCTGCAGGTCCTGCCCGGCGAAATCGCTGACGATCGGCAGGAACGGGTCGGTGAATGCCGGGATGCCGGCCAGCGCCTCTATCGTGGCCAGACCGCAGAACGGCACGTATTCGGGGCTGTAACCGCCCTCATGCGACATCGCGATCCTGCCGCCACACACCTCGTCCGCGAGGTCCATGAGCCGACGGGTGAAACTGCGGTAGCCGTCGCTGGTGACCATCTGACGACCCAGCGGATCCATCGCGCTTGCGTCGAATCCGGAGGCCACCAGGATGATCTCGTGCCGAAACCGGCGCACGGCAGGTACCACTACCTGATCCATGGCGTAGAAGTATCCACCGTCTCCAGTGCCGGGCGGTAGCGGAACGTTGATGTCGTATCCATAGCCGGCGCCCTCGCCGCGCTCGGCGACCCTGCCGGAGTTAGGCGGGAAGAGGTTGTCCTGATGTAGGGAGATTGTGAGCACTGAGGGGTCGCCGTAGAACGCCTGTTGTGTGCCGTTGCCGTGGTGCACGTCCCAGTCCACCACCGCGATCCGCTCCACGCCGAGCTCAACCTTCGCATGTTTGGCCGCTATGGCCAGGTTGGAGAAGAGGCAGAACCCCATGCCCTGGGTGCGGATGGCGTGATGGCCGGGCGGTCGCACCAGCGCATAGGAGTTGTCGACGCGACCCGCCATCACCTGCGTGACCGCCTCGATGACACCGCCGACAGCCAGGCACGCGATCTGATACCCGCCGTGTCCGAAGGGGGAGCCGCCGCTGCTGCCTCCCTTGGGAAGTTCGCTCTCGCGTTTGATGTGGTCGACGTACTCGGCATCGTGGATGCGCAGGATCTCGGTCTCCGTTGCCGGCCGGGGCTTGATTCTGGTGAGTGAGTCGATGAGGCCCGACACCACGATCAGCTCGTGAAGTCGGCGTTTGGTCTCGGCGTTTTCGAAATGTTGCCAGGGCTGGAGCCCGGTAATGGGGCTGGCGGGCATCAGCCCCGCCACGGTTCCCGTGTCGTGCCAGCCGAAGATTTCGTGATACACGTATCCAGTGGTCATGTCATACCATTTCGATGCCAGGTCGCCACAATGCCAATGGGCCAGAGCCTATGTACGGTACAGGGCGAGGTGAGATGGCTCGGATTAGGCGGATAAAAGATCGTGAATGAAGCTTGCAACCGCTACGGCGAGGCTCACCACAGCTAGCCAAGCCATGAATGTATCTAATGCTGTCCGTTTCGTTCCGGTGTTTGGCAAGGAGACCGCGCCATCGATCTCTAGCTCAAGGGTGACGGGGGCGTTGCCGACCAGTTCAACACGCTTACTGTTCGGCCACATGATCACCGGAAACAAGCTCGCGGTCTTCACTAGATGCGGCATGCTCAGCTTCGAACCGGTATGCCATTCGCAGGAAGCAAACAGCCCGCGCACCTTATTTCCGCACGGTTTTCCTTTGCTTGTTTCTACCCTGCATCGCGTGACCATCACCGCGAACGCATAAAAGGTTGCTGCGAGAGTGAGAAACAACGAGGGATACCACAATCGCAACACTAGGG
>DATATO010000119.1:0-11422 GCA_036268755.1 Mycobacteriales bacterium
ATGAATCTTTGGTGAAATTTATTGTCTCTTTTTGAATTTTCATTCATAACGCTGGTCGCGACGGCGGGCTCTCGCAGGCCATACCGGCGAGCCAACCGATCCACCGTCCGGGTGAGACGTTCGCTATATCCGCGCGGCACGTAGGCGCCCCGGGAGTACAGCCGTTCGTAGCGGGGGACCAGCGTGGGGTGTGTGGCGCGCAGCCATCGGAAGTACCATTCCCGGGCACCGGGCCGTAGATGCAACGCTAGCGGGGTGATCGAGCTTGCGCCCGCCGCGGCAACGGCGGCAACCGTCGCCTCGAGCTGTTCGTCACTGTCGGAGATGTAGGGCAACACGGGCGCCATCAGGACGCTGCAGCCGATGCCCCGGTCTGCCAAGGTTCGACACACCCCGAGCCGCGCCTTGGGACTGGGGGTGCCCGGCTCACAGCTGCGCCACACCGTCGGATCCACCGTGCCAACCGATACCGCTACGCGGACGGGAACGTGCTCCGCCGCCTGTTCTAGGAGATCGACGTCTCGGAGAATCAGTGTGCCCTTGGTGAGGATCGAGAACGGGTTGCGGTGTTCTATCAACACGTCTAGCAGCCCTCGCATGAGCCGATATTTTCCCTCAGCCCGTTGATACGGATCTACGTTCGTACCCATGGCGATCGGTTCGCCGTGCCACGATGGCGCCGCCAGCTCTTTGGCTAGCAGCTGGGCCGCGTTCACCTTCACCACTATCTTGCTGTCAAAATCCGCGCCTGCGTCCATATCGAGATAGGTATGGCTATTGCGGGCAAAGCAGTAGACGCAGGCATGACTGCAACCGCGATACGGATTGATGGTCCAACGAAACGACATCGAGGACTCGCCGGGAACCTCGTTGAGGATGGACCGGGCGTACAACTCGAAGAACGTGATCCCACGGAACTCCGGGGTGTCGAATGTGATCTGTTCGGAGCGGCCGGGCAGCCCCGGTAGCGGCATCACACCGTTGATCTCGGTGCGATCCGCCCCGACCGCCAGGTTGTCCCATCGCATGTTGCCTCCCTCGAAAACTCCTTATTACTAGAACACATGTTCGAAAAAATGGCAAGATCGTGCGGCAAGATTCCGGGCAGGTCCGCAGCTGTTGCGCCCCATGGCTGTCACGGTCTAAACTCTCTATAGAGCGTGACAGTCGAAGGAGGAACCATGCCGATCTACTCGATCTGGGAGTCTCGCTTCCCAGCGGCGGCGGCCGCTGAGGGTCGTGCCGTCACCGAAGCCATCTGGCGCGAGATGCCCCGTTACGACGGGTACCTGGACCACGAGTTGCTCATCGACGACGACGACCCGGGGCATCTGCTAGTCATCAGTCAATGGAGGACCCGCGAACACGCCGACGCGACCCTGCGGGACTACGCCACGCATCCCAATGCGCACGCCGCCAACCACCTCGTTACCGAGCCCCGACGTCGGTTCATCGCCACCCGAAACGAGGCCGGCCCTCGGTGAGCCCCGAAACCCTGATTCTGCTGTCCAACCTGGGCCGACCTCGACGACCAGGGGGAGATTCCATCCCGCACAACGAGCCGGTGCTGCCCGATCCCGCCGCCGCCCGCGAGCAGTTGGCGGCGCTGACTTCCCTTCCGGTCACCCAGGCCGACCTACCTGGGCTGCGGCGCGTTCACCAGCTCACAGTAAGGGCCGCTGAGTCGCTCCTTCGGGGCGAACCCCCGGATTGCGCGGCGATCACCGCGCTCGCCCACGGCAGTACCGCCCACGTCAAACTCACCGCCATCGACAGCGGTCTGCGTGGGGAACTGGTGTGGAGTGACAACTCGATCTCCTCCAGCCTGGCCCGCCGCCTGATCGAGGAACTCGCCGTACTCAAGCCCGACCGGCTGCGACGCTGCGCGCGCACCGCCTGCGGCCTGTTCTTCTACGACGCCACCCGCTCGCGCACCCGCCGCTGGCACGCCGAAGACCCCTGCGGTTGGAGAGAACGTCAGCACCGCCGCCGCAGCCATCGCTGATCAATTCCGGTGCCGTAGGCCACAGTCCAAACAGCTCACCTCGACTATCAGGTTCGTCGCGGCTACTGAATGGGGCCTATTCGGTATGCCGAGTGCCGACGGACGGGCGGCATCGGCAGACTGTGGGCATGAGCTCCGATTCGGCCCCCGTGCCCGAACATTCAGCGCCCCCCTCCGAGGACGACTGTGGCATCGGGGTCGGCCCCTGGGTCGGTGCGTTGCCGACGGATGCGCACTATGATCCCGAGCTACTCCGGCACGGCGATCGGCGCAACGTGGTGGATCGCTACCGGTACTGGACCAGGGAGGCAATCGTCGCCGACCTCGACACCCGCCGGCATGACTTCGAGGTAGCTATCGAGAACTGGCAACACGACTTCAACATTGGCACCGTGGTTCGCAACGCCAACGCCTTCGCCGCCGGGGCCGTCCACATCATCGGCCGCCGGCGTTGGAACCGCCGCGGTGCCATGGTGACCGATCGCTATCAGCACATCCACCATCACCCGGACTGCGACTCGTTCGTCGCCGACATGGATCGAGCGGGCCTGACGGTGATCGGCGTGGACAACCTGCCCGGCTCCGTACCCCTGGAGACCACGGAGTTCCCGCGGCGGTGCGTGCTGGTGTTCGGGCAGGAAGGCCCCGGGCTGTCCCGTGAGCTTCGGGAGGCGGCGAGTGTGGTGTGTTCCATTGCGCAATTCGGCTCGACGCGTTCGATCAACGCCGGGGTGGCCTCCGGTATCGCCATGCATGCCTGGATCAGACAGCATGCTAACTTCCGATGGGAAAGTTAGGGCTGATCGAGGGCGAAAAGCCAAGTGCCATCTGATTGGCGCCTGGCGACCTCGACGGTCACCGCTCCGCCGGCAAGCCTCGACGACGTGAGGGCCACAGCATCATTTCGAAGCGTGGGCTGTTGCGTGCCGGGCGTGAAGATGGGTCGGTTAGCGACGATTTCCTCGTAAGCGTGTCGTATCTCCCGGTTGCCCGTGGCTTTCATGCCGCCAGGCAACGCCAGATCGCATCCAGCTCGTAGAGCTCCACTAGTCCGTCGATATCGGCCTCGTTCAGCCTTCCACGATGAGCCGACTGAGGTCTTCCGGTGTGCCGGCTCGTTCATGCGCTCGATCGTTACCCAAGTGTGACTCGCCTCCTGCTTAGCGTGGAATACGCTCCGGTTGTAAGTCTGATTGGAGGGTGTGACAGTTCCGGTTATTCTCGATCGTGCTCCGTCCCGCTTCGGCATAGTTCGCTTGGTGTGGCAATGAATCTGAGAATTTTGCGGTCCCTCAGCGTGGCAACATGTGTGGCTGGGTTTCAACGTGTACAAATCCTGTGGGGCCGCAATGCGCCGGTTCTTCGCCGGGCTTCATCGACGAGCTAAGGAAGGCATGGAGACATGTTAAAGAAGATCCTTATCTGGGGCGGGGTTGCGTTCCTGATCTTCTATGTCGCCACCCGTCCCTCGGACGCTTCCGCCGGGGTTCACTCACTTTTCGGCGGATTGCAGACGGTGGGCAGCGGCTTTGGCGACTTTGTGTCCGGCCTGCTGTAGTCCCATTCGGGCGAGGGCCTTCGTGTTCGATTGGGCGGGTTGACGTTCTTCGCAGTGAGTCGGCGTAGTCTTGCAGCTGTGATGCGCCCTGCCGGGGCGATTACGATGTGCGAATATAGCCTTGTGTTTCTGGGCTTCCGCCGTACCTGGCGGCGGCCGTGCCAGGGCACCCCTCCACAGGCGCCTGCTGCGGCGAGCACTCAGCGGAATTATGAGGTTGCCGAGCAGGCTCAACGGCATCGAAGGAGCACGACATGGCCAGCCGAGATGCTGACTCGTCGCGGGGTCGAGACGATATTTCCTCCGCGGCGGTGAGCATCACGCCGGTCCCGGTGGAAGAGGCAGGCCCGGAGTACGACTCCTCGGGGCTGCCGCTGTCCGACCGCCCCCATATTCGGGGCGAGGCTGGCAATCCGGAGACCCCTGAGCAGGTCGCCCCGCCGGCGCCTAGTCGTCATGTCGCCAGGTACCTGTTCTCTAGTGAGCGGTATGTAGGGGAATGGCGGCGGCATTGGATTCGCGTCGTCGGCTGGGTCGCAGTGGGTGTGCTGTCGCCGTTCGTGGTCGGATATTTGATCGGTGTGGTGGCCGATTCCAACGGCACCGCCGCCACCATCATCCTGGTCGTCTGGTTGTTGGGGCTTTCGTTCGTCGGCTGGCAGATCTTCGAGTGGTGGGTGGAGCGGTTCGTGCTCACCAATAAGCGGGTCATGCTGATCACCGGCCTGATTAGCCGACGGGTCGCGATGATGCCGCTCGCTCGAGTCACCGACATGGCCTACGAGCAGGGCCCGCTAGGCATGGTGCTCAACTACGGATCGTTCATCCTCGAATCGGCCGGTCAGGACCAGGCACTGAGCACGGTCAAGCCGCTACCGCATCCACGCGAACTGTATCTGCTGTTCTGCCAGGAGATGTATGACCCGGATGCCGTGGAGGCGGCCGCCAAGGCCAACTCGCCGGAAGGTGACCACGATGCCGACTAGGCGCCGACCGGCGCAACGCATCGACCTGCACACTCATTCCACGGCCAGCGACGGCACCACCTCGCCGGAAGAGCTCATGAAGCTCGCGGCCGTGTCCGGTTTGGGGATTATCGCGCTCACCGATCACGACACCACGGCCGGTTGGGCGCCGGCGGCAGATGCGCTGCCGGATGGCCTCACCCTGGTTCCCGGTGCCGAGATCTCCTGCTCGTGGCTCGCCGCCGAGGCGGCCGCTCGGCCGACCAGCATCCACATGCTCGCCTATCTGTTCGACCCTAACGAGCCCGCCTTTCGCGACGCGAGGGCCCGGGTGAGGAGTTCCCGGACCGACCGCGGGATGCGCATCGTGGAGCTGCTGCGCGCCGACGGCTACGGCATCAGCTGGGCCGAGGTCTGCGACTATGCCGGCGGCGCACCCGTGGGCAGGCCTCACGTTGCGCACGCGTTGGTGAAACACGGGCTCGTCTCGACCATGGCCGATGCCTTCGCCCCGGGCTGGTTGGGCCGGCGCTATCGGGTGCCTAAGGCCAACATCGATGTCGTGGTTGCGATCCGGCTAATTCGCGGCGCCGGCGGCGTGCCGGTGCTGGCTCATCCCAAGGCGGCGTCGCGCGGCCGGGTCGTCTCCGACGAGCTCATCGCCGAATTAGCGGCCGTCGGTTTGGCCGGCATGGAGGCCGATCACGCCGACCACGACGAGCAGACCCGCGCGCATGTGCGCGCGCTCGCCGAAGATACTGGGCTGTTCGTGACCGGATCCAGCGACTTTCACGGCGACCACAAGCTCATCGAGCTGGGCGAGAACGCGACCACCACCGTCGAGGTATATGAGCGGATCCTGGATCAGGGCGTCGACTCCCTCGTGGTCAACGGCTAGCGCCGGTCTAACGCAGTTCCTGCCATAGCCGTAGCAGCTGCGCCGTTGTGGCCGCCGGCTGCTCCAGGCAGGGGGAGTGTGCGGCGCCGGCAATGGTGACAAGCGTGGTGCCCAGCGCGGCGGCCATCGCTCGTTGTTGCTCGATCGGCCAGCCGTTGTCCGCCTCACCGCAGCATACGAAGCACGGTAGCCGTGTCGCCGCGAGTTCGGCCGTCCGATCGGGCTCGGCCATGAGTGCCCGCGCCATCCCCAGCAGCGACGCCAGCGACGTCGAGGTGAAGCGTTCCCGCTCCAAGGCGGTCTCGGTCTCAGTGAGAATTTCGGTCGCTTCGTCGGCGGCCGCCTTGGCTTTGAGATTGAGCTCGTAGAGCAGACTCATGCCGGCGCCGTCCGGATCCGTCACCGATAGCCCGAGTTCCGCCACCAAGATCGGCAATAGGGTCGCTCGCTTGCCCCGATCCCCTTCGATGGGCCCGGGTCCTGAGCACAGCAGCGTCAGGCTAGCGAACGAGGACGGTCGGTCGATGACGGCGGCCCGGCACACCAGGCCGCCGAAGGAATGCCCGATCACATGCAGTGGACCGTCCGATTCGCCGCGCAGCCGGTCACCAACTCGACGCACCATCTCGCCCAGCCAGTTCGTGTCGTAACGGTCCGGATCCAGCGGGCCGTCGGATTGGTATTGGCCGGGGAGGTCTACGCTCAGCGTCCGATAGCCCCGCGCTGCCAGGGCGGCCAACGCCGGCCCGGCGTCTTCCTTGCTTCCGGTGAGCCCGGGCACGAACAGCGCCGTGCCGACCGGCGGTGATCCCGGTTCGGCGCGGGGTGGCTCCTCGAGGAGGGCTAATTTCGTATCGCCCACCGTGATGTGCCGTAACCGACCCGTCTGACCCATAGCGACATTCTGCCTATATGACGAGAAGTTCGTTCCAGCGCCCACTCGAATACCCCTCTATCGATGGCTTGTCACAAAATACCGAGTAAAAGGGCATGGAAGACCAATTTCACCCAGCCATGCAAGGTTTGCACTGTTCAGTCGAGCTCGGATCGGTGATGATAGGCGTTATGTTTGACAAGATCGGCGATGTGCCGAGTCATCCGCTGGTGATCCATCTCCCGGTCGTGCTGCTGCCGCTCGCCGCCTTCACCGTGCTGCTCTACATCGCGGCGCCTCGGTGGCGGGTGTGGTCCCGCTGGTGGCTCGCCGGCTTCGCGGTGGTGGGTTGTGGGGGAGCCTGGCTTGCCACCCAGACGGGGGAGCGGCTTCGGGACTCGCTCCACGGGGTCGACGTCGAACGGCACGAGGGTTTCGGTGAAAACACGTTCCGGTGGTCGATAGCGCTCGTTGTGGTGGCCGCTGCGTGCATTGCCGTCGATGAATTCCGCACGCGGTCAAGTGGCGGCACAGCCGATATCGCCGATCCGGCGGCGTCCGGGCTCGCGCGGCTATTCCGCGCGAGATACACCGCCTGGGTGCTGTACGCGCTGCTCATCGCCGTCGCGGCAGTAGTCGTCGCCTACGTCGTGGCGGCAGGACACTCCGGTGCCCACCTGGTCTGGGGCAACAGTGGGGATAGCACCTAGCCCGGCAGCTCGCTCGAAGCGCCTTCAGCCGCGATGGTGAAACGCGCCGGCCGGGTCAGACGGCGCGTTCGTCGCTAACCTCAGTCGTTGGTGGCCGACTCCGCAGCCGTGCCCTTCGCCGATCGACCGCCTCGAGTGCGCCGCCGCCGCGGCGTTGCGCCGTCGCTCTTCGACGAGTCGGAGCTCGATGCCGCGGCGGGCGCTCCGGCGTGAGTCTTCGTGCGCCGGGAAGCCCGGCGGCGGCGTCCCGGCTTCGCGACCGCGGCAGCCTCTGCCGCCTCGTCGCTCGCCACCGGTTTGGCGGCGCGGCCGGCCAGTGCACCGGTAACGGTGTGTGGAATCTTCAGCTCGCTGAAGAGGTGCTCCGACGTCGAATAGGTCTCCATCGGCTCCGCGAACGGCAGCCCCAGAGCCGAGTTAATCAGCTGCCAACGATGTAGCTCATCCCAGTCGACGAACGTGACAGCGATGCCAGTGGCCCCGGCGCGGCCGGTCCGGCCGATGCGGTGGACGTAGTTCTTCTCGTCTTCCGGGCACTGGTAATTGATGACGTGGGTGACACCACTGACGTCGATGCCGCGGGCCGCGACGTCAGTCGCCACCAGCACATCCATTTTTCCGGATCGAAACTGCCGAAGGCCCTGCTCGCGCGCGCCCTGGCCGAGGTCACCGTGGATCGCAGCGGCGGCAAAGCCGCGGGTCGCGAGCTCGTCGCTGACCTTTTGCGCGGTGCGCTTGGTCCGACAGAACACCATGGTTCGGCCGCGGTCCTCAGCCTGCAGAATCCGGGTGAGCACCTCGATCTTGTCCATCGGGTGGGCTCGGTATACGTGTTGGTCGGTCGCCGGGACGGTGTGGCCGGAGCCGGCGCCCTCGGCGCGGATATGAACCGGGCGATGCATGAACCGCCGGGCCAGCGTCACGATCGGGCCTGGCATGGTGGCACTGAACAGCATGGTCTGCCGACCATGCTCCGCGCCCCCGGGCAACCGGTCGAGCACCCGCTCAATGTCGGGCAGGAAGCCCAAGTCCAGCATTTCGTCGGCCTCGTCGAGGACGAGGATGCTGATCTCGTTGAGCTTGAGGTAGCCCTGCTGCGCCAGGTCGAGCAGGCGACCGGGCGTACCGACGACAACGTCGACCCCGTTTCGCAGCCCGTCGATCTGTGGCTCGTAGGCCCGACCGCCGTAAACCGGGAGAACTCGCAGCCCGCGTTTCGTGCTGGCCGTCTGCAGGTCGCGAGTGACCTGCACGCACAGCTCTCTTGTGGGAACGATGACGAGTGCCTGCGGGGTGCCGTTGGCGCCGGCATCGGGGGGCGTGATGCGCTGCAGCAACGGAATGCCGAAACCTAGGGTCTTTCCGGTTCCGGTACGTGCCTGACCGATGAGGTCGTTTCCGGCAAGCGCGATCGGGAGCGTCATCTCCTGGATCGCAAATGCGCGAGTGATTCCCGCGGAGCTCAGCGCCTCGACGATGGGTTCGCATACACCGAGGTCGGCGAACAACGGATTGGTCTCGTCGACCGGTGCGTCCCCGACGAGGTCGTGGACCGCGGGCGATACAGGCGCAGACTCCGGCGCCGGCTGCTCGATGCTCGAAGCAGAAGTGTGGGTTGAATCGATGAGGTCGTTCGATGAATTACTCAGGGCTGCGTGCCTTTCAGCTGCCCGTAATGGAACTTAAAATATTCCGCAGGGCGGGGTATATATGCACTTCGTCAAGCCGCATGGGGGGCTGACGTGTACAAGTGTAACCGACGGCCTGCTCAAACACGCCGCTACTGCGAATCTCGGTGTTGCGAGGGGGGATATTGGCCCTGATTGTGCCGGCTGCTGCGCCGCATAAAGCCGGCGACGATGGCCACCAGTACGGCGGAGATACCGACGGCGATAGCCCACCTAAAGAGCCCGTTCAGGTCCGCGGCTTTAGCGACATAGCCGCCGCCAACCGAGCCCAATACGCCAATCAGGACGGTGAACAGAAAGCCGATCGGCTGATATCCGGGCACAACTATGCGCGCTAGGGCACCGATGGCCACACCGACAATAAGTAACGTGCAGATGTCACTCATAGGTAATCGTCGGGCTTTCTATGTGTATACGTAACGAACAGGGCTCACTGTGACGGTACCGGCAACGTGTCACACGTTGCCGGTACGGGTAACAGGTCTAGGATGCGCTGAAGCCGACGCGCCGCACCTGCGTTTCGGCGATCTCGACGTAGGCCAGCTTGTCGATCGGGACGACAATTTTGCGGCCGCGCTCGTCTTCCAACGTCAGCACGCCGGCCTTGTCACCGAAGGCATCCGAAACGGCCTTCTCCACCTCTTCAGCCGTCTGTGCGCTTTCGAGTACAAGTTCACGCGCGGCGAACTGTACGCCGATCTTGACCTCCACCTGGATATCTCCTTTGCGCCGGCGAGGATGATGCTTGTGTAAGGCTCAAGGCTATCGAAGTGTTCCGCCTGTTGCGCACGACCATGGCCCGGCGAGCCTCGATGTGTGGCCGCGCGTGACCCGACATTGGCTGGCGACCCCGCTGGCGCCCGTGGTCGGCCGCTGCAAAGCTGTAGGGCATGACTTCGACCATCCGGCTGGCCCAAGACCCCGAGGCGGATCGACTCCTCACCGACAATGCGTTCGCGCTGTTACTCGGCATGCAGCTCGATCAGCAGGTGCCTATGGAGAAGGCGTTCACCGGGCCCCATGAACTGGCCCGTCGGCTGTGTGAGGCCGGTCGGCTCGACGGGGTAGAGGCACTGAGCGCGGAGCTGGTGGCCGGACTCCCACAGGACGAGCTAATCGACCTGTTCCGGCGGCGGCCGGCCCTGCACCGGTTTCCGGAGGCGATGGCCAAGCGGGCGCACCAGCTGGCCGTGCTGCTCGTCGAGCAGTACGGCGGGGATGTCGAGCGGTTCTGGAGCGAGCCGGATACGGGCGAGCAGCTGCTGACACGGCTGAAGCAGCTTCCCGGTTTCGGTGACGGTAAGGCGCGGATCTTCCTGGGATTGCTGGGTAAGCAGCGGGGGATTACGCCGACCGGCTGGCGAGAGGCGGCGGGGCCGTTCGGCGCCGAGGACACGACCATCTCCGTGGCCGACATCGTCGACGAGCAGAGCCTGATCAAGGTCCGGGAACACAAGAAGGCGATGAAACAAGCCGCCAAGGTGGCAGGCTAGAGCGCGCCGTCACTTCGCATGTAGCTATATGGCGGCTCTGTAGCAATTTCTATACGACCCGTATACGATCTACCTGTGCGTATTAGCTGGAGCGCTGAACGAGCGTTACACATTTCTACGCGTAGCGACCGTTATGGGCCTTTAGCGGATAACCTGCAAACCAGATGAATCGATGAGGTTGTTAACGATCCGAACGCAGTATCGGATCCAGTTGACATTCAGAAGCAGTATAAGCGTCGTGTCACCGGTTACAGTCCAAGCTATGGCGGGTCGATCACCGTCGTGTACCTGGATCTTGACGGTGATTATGTAGGTATCACGGCATATCCTTCAGATTGACGATAGGAGACGATCATGACACTTACGCCCGCTGAAAAAACGGAACTCATTGAGCATGCGATAGAAGGTACTGCGGAGGAGGAGAGGTTGGCCGCCGCACGAGAAATAGAGCGAAAAACATCGGCTAAAGATTCAGTGGTACCGGTGCGGTTGAACCGCGAGCTCTATTCGTCGGTGCAGTCTGTTGCCGCTCAACGTCATCTTCCTGTCTCCGTGTTGCTCCGGCAGTGGGTCGCACAAGGAGCCGCTGCTGCTGATGCTCGTACAGACGTTGCCGCCGAACTTGAGCGACTCGCGGCCGTAGTCCGCGCCGATCGCGCTGCGTAGTATGAAGCTCGATCCACAAATGTTATGGAGAGAACCTTAAGGGGCGCAAGAAGGCGATGAAACAAGCCACCAAGGCGGCAGGCTAGAGCGCGCCGTCCTGCGGCTCCCAGCCAAGCGGATTAGTGTAGTCATGCATTCGATCGCGATTGCGAGAGACTCCGTAGATGATGGAGTAATTATTCGGTATCTCATCGGCATCGATACAACGAGAAATCAGGTTCGCGCAGTCACGGTGGCTTAACCAAACCTGACGTTCGGAATACGGCGCATCTGGCGGAACGTTTTTTGAATTTACTCCACCGAAGCGAACGCAGATTACCTCCAGCCCTTTGCTGTTGGCGTAATAGCGACCGAGTGACTCCATGGTGCATTTACCGGCCCCGTAAGGGCTGTCCGGCAGGGGTAGGGAATATGGATTTAGCAGATTGGAAGAGGCCCGATCGACGAATTTGTCCGCATGCACCGAGCTTGCCATGATTACGCGAGGTACCGCCGCCTCTACGGCTGCTCTGTATATGTTAAATGACATGAGAGAATTTTCGGAATCGAAGTAATCGGTCCGGTA